>NZ_SMKP01000069.1:0-46969 GCF_004349015.1 Nonomuraea diastatica | reverse complement strand
TACGACGGCATGATGGTGATACCGGCCGACGACGCGGGGACATCCCCTCGTGGTGCCGGCTGGGCGGAGGCATGGCGATGCTGCGCTCGGCCGGTTGATGTGCCGGGCGTGTTCGATTCGTTCATGTACGACGGCATGATGGTGATACCGGCCGACGACGCGGGGACATCCCCTCGTGGTGCCGGCTGGGCGGAGGCATGGCGATGCTGCGCTCGGCCGGTTGATGTGCCGGGCGTGTTCGATTCGTTCATGTTCGACGAGGCGGCATGGCGAGCGGGCCGTCCAGCCATGTGACGTTTGCGGTTGCGTCCCAGGGCGTTGTCCCTGGATGGAGCTTTCAGACGTTCAGGCTGCCGGAGAACACCGTTACGGCCCGGCCGGCCAGGTGGACGCGGTCGCCGTCGTGGGTCACGTGTACGAGGCCCCCTCTGGCCGACACCTGGGCGCCCACCAGGGAAGGGCGGTCGAGGCGGGACGACCAGTACGGAGAGAGCGCGCAGTGGGCCGAGCCCGTCACCGGGTCTTCTGGGACGCCGACATTGGGGGCGAAGAAGCGGGAGACGAAGTCGGTCTCCGTGCCCCGCGCGGTGACGATGACGCCTCGCGCGTCGATGGCGGCGAGAGCTGAAATATCGGGGGTCAGTGACCGTACCGATTCCTCTGAGTCGAGCTCGACCAGCAGGTCGAGGTGGCTTTTTCCGACCTGAACCGGGGTCGCACCCAGCGCTTTCTCCAGGCCCGCGGGAACGGTGGAGGGGGTCACCTCCTTCGCCGGGAAATCCATGGTGATCATGCCGTCGGAGCGGCGATTCACGGTAAGCGTCCCGCTGGCCGTGGTGAATTCGACCCGGCCGCTCGCCGCTCCGGTCGAATAGAGGACGTGGGCGGTCGCGAGGGTGGCGTGACCGCAGAGCGTGACCTCGACCACGGGCGTGAACCAGCGCAGAGAATCTCCGAGCAGGTAGGCGGTCTCGGAGAGGTTCATCTCGGCGGCTACGCTCTGCATCCATCGGTCAGTAACCGGAGAGTCCAGCAGGCAGACCGCTGCGGGATTACCCTTGAAAGCTGTGTCCGTGAAGGCGTCGACAGTGAAGAGGCGCATGTGCTCGATGCTATCCAGGGGTCGGATATCCAGCTGCAACCGGGCTGCAAGCCGTACAAAATGGAATTAGTCCTGGGCGTGTCGCGTGGCGAATGCGGAATCGTCGGTTACCGTCCAATGTGTAGGGACGTGCCGATTACGGTGAGTTCCTGAGGAAAGGACAAGCCGATGGGGGCAGTGCGCAAGGTGGTGAGCTACCTTGGCCTGGGCGGAATCGACCAATACGACGAGGGCTACGACGACGACGGGCACTACGAGGACGAATACGTGCCTGCTACGGAGCGTGCCGCCAGACGGTGGCGCGCGAACGTCGACTCGTCACGCATCGTGATGGTCCAGCCGCTCAAGTACAACGACGCGCCGATGATCGGTCAGCACTTCCGTGACGGGCAGACGGTGATCATGGACGTCACGGGCATGCCCATGCCCGAGGCGACGAGGATGGTCGACTTCGCCGCAGGGCTGGCCTTCGGGTGTGAGGGAAGGATCGAGCGCATCGCCGACCGCGTCTTCCTGCTCGCGCCGGCACACGTGGAGATCGAGGTTTCGTAGGAGACCCGCTGTGATGCGGGCTGCGGGTCTCCAGGCGGGACGAGGGCTCCTTGTCGCGTGCGGGCGCGACGGGACGGCGGCCGGGTCACTCCGGGAACGGGCTGCGATGCGGTCGCGCGTACAGCCCTGCAGGTCAGGCCGCGATGGCGGGCCGGTGAAACCTTACGTGCGGGTCTCGACCCCACGTGCGGGCGGGAAGCCCGATGCGGGCCCTGAGACTCCGTACGAGCAGAGAAGCCTGCTGCGGGCCCATGAACCTCCGAGCGGCCGAGGACGGCATGTCCACTACGGGCAGGTAAGTCCGGTGCGGGCGGGAAGTCTGGCTCGGTCGGGAAACCCATGTGAGGCGCGAGCCCCGGAATGCGGGGCGGGAAGCCTGTGTACCGAGCGTGACGGGTCCGTTGACGAACTCCCTCGTACGGGCAGGCAAGGTGGTGTACGGAGCGTGATGGATCCGGTGGTGAACTCCCTCATAGGGGCCTTGGGTAGATCGTGTACGGAGTGTGACGGGTCGGTTGGCGAACTCCTCGCACGGGGCTGGGAAGGGCGTGTGCGAGGGCGGAGGGTCAGCCTGCGCGCGGGCCGCGGCGGATCAGCCGGGCCAGCTCCACCGCGTCGTCGGCGGCCTGCTTCGCGCGGGCGTCGGCTTCGCGGGCGTAGGCGTGCAGGGCCCACACCGCCCCCTCGGCCAGCTCTTTCAACTCGCCCACCTGGGCCGTCACGTAGCGGGCGTCGGCTTCGACGAGTTTGCGGCGCAGCCAGAGTTGCCAGCCGGCCAGGCCGATCATGGCCACAGCCGCCGCAACGAGCAGGTTGTTGAGGAAGACCGCTCCGACGAGGCAGGCGACGCCGGCGACGATCAGCACCATGGCGGCCCAGGGCCGGCCGCGGGGCACGACCCCGTCTGCGACGATGGCGTCCTCGGCGGCGGTCATCGACAGCTCGTCGGGGCCCTCGGGCCGCAGGTGGATGCGGTGGCCGAGCAGCGGCACAGTCAGCGTCTCCGGCGGCTCCAGGCGGCTGTCGGCCTCCAGCTCCTCGGCGACGCCCCGCAGGATGGGCGCGGCCACGTGGAGGGCGATCGCGGCCAGGTGCGGGTCGGCGCCGGGGCGCAGGTCGTCGATCAGGTGTGAGCTGAGCGAGGCCATCGGGCCTGCCGGTCCGCTCTGGCCGATCAGTGAACGCAGCACGGCGAGTGGTTCGTCCTCGGCCCAGGACGTGGCGGGGCTGCCGGTGCTGTTGTCGAGCGGGGCGGAGGAGTCGTGGTCGGACTGCCGGGCCGAGGTGATCTCGGAGACCCGGCCGCGCAACCTCGCCAGGCGGGCGGCGGCCACCGCGGGCCTGGCCAGCTCGGGAATCTCTGCCATCTCGGGGAAGTCGACGAGGGACGGCGGCACCACGACCGACGGCTCGTCCGGCACCAGCGCCTGCATCCACTGCTGCGGGTCGGCGTGTTCCTGCACGGCCAGAACGTCGAGCTTGCGCAGCACGAAGATCTTGCCGGCGGGGCCGTAGGCGCCTCTGGCGGCGGCCAGCCAGAGCGAGCGCTGCCCGTGGGTGACCGGCCGGTCGAGGGACAGTTCGCCGAAGGCGGTGCCGAGCCATGAGGCGTGGATGCGGCTGCCCTGCCCTGACACGGCCAGGGCCAGGCAGAGGAAGAGCGCGGTCTGTTGCTGGTCGCGCCCCGCCGCCCTGCTCAGCGGCTCAAGGGGGTCGTCGCCGGCGAGGATGGCGACCAGCGCCTCGACGGCCGGAGGCAGCCAGTAGCCGGGGATGTCGCGGAAGCCCGGTGCGGCGGGAGGTGCGGAGCCGTTGGCGGCGAGGTGTGCCAGCAACGCCTCCGCGTAGCGATGCACCTCCGTCGCTGCTTGGGGGCTCGCAGTCAGGTCCGTGCTCAAGGCAGAGAACTCCCCCATTTCGGCCTCAGTTCATGACCGCGTAAAGCCTAGCCGCTGGGGCGCGCCAACTCGGTGAAGGCGCGCCCACGACGGAACGGGAGCTTTGGGTCAACTGCGTGTCACATGCGCTCGGGGACAGGGACGCCCAGAAGGTCGAGCCCGGTCTCCAGCACGGCCATGGTCAGCGCGCACAACGCGAGGCGGGAGGTGCGCGTCTCCGGCGGCACGTCCGGCCGGAGCACCGGGCACTGCTCGTAGAAGGTGCTCAGCAGGCTGGACGTCTCGTAGAGGAAGGCGCACAGCCGGTGGGGCTCGGACTGCTCGGCCGCCTGCTCGACGAGCGAGCCGAAGCTGAGCAGATGGAGGGCCAGGGCGCGCTCGGCGGGGTCGCCCAGCAGGATCGGGCCCTTCGCGTCGGAGGGCTCGATGTCGGCCCGGCGGAAGATGGAGCGGATCCGGGCAGTGGCGTACTGCATGTAGGGCCCGGTGTTGCCGGTGAAGGCGAGCATGCGGTCGAAGTCGAGGACGTATTCGCTGTCGTGGCTGACCGACAAATCGGCATATTTCACTGCGCCCATGCCGACGGCACGCGCGATCTCGCTCTTGGTGGCCTCGTCGTAGCCCCGGTCGGAGATCGCCGCCGTGGCCCGGTCGATGGCCTCCTGCAGCAGGTCCATCAGCTTGACGGACTCGCCGGAGCGGGTCTTGAACCGGCGGCCGTCCTTGCCGAGCATCATGCCGATCTGGACGTGCTCGGCCGAGACCGTGTCGGGCAGCCAGCCCGACATGCGCGCCCCCGCGAACACCATGCGGAAGTGCAGCGCCTGCTCGGAGCCCACGACGTAGAGGATGCGGTCGGCCTTGAGGTCGTGGACGCGGTAGCGGATGGCCGCCATGTCGGTGGAGGCGTAGCCGTAGCCCCCGTCGCTCTTTCTGATGATGAGCGGCAGGGGCTTGTCATCGGAGCCGGTGAAGCCGGGCGGGAACACGCAGAGCGCGCCGTCGCTGATCACCGCCGCCCCGGAGACCTCCAGGTCGTCGCACGTCTTCTGGAGCATGGGGTTGTACATGCTCTCGCCGGCGAGGTCGGCGTCGGTCAGCGTGACGCCGAGCAGTTGGTAGACCTTGTTGAAATAGCGGACGGTGGCGTCCATGAACACGTGCCAGAGCCGCATGGTGTCGGGGTCGCCCGACTGCAGTGTGGTCACCCGCACCCGGGCCCGCTGCTTGAACGCATCGTCGCCGTCGAACTTGACCCGCGCCGCCTGGTAGAACTCGGTGCCCATGCCGGCCTCGAGCTGCTCGACCGCGGTCTCCTCGCCGATGTCGAGCAGGTGCTCGATGAGCATGCCGAACGGGGTGCCCCAGTCGCCCAGGTGATTCTGCCTGATCACGGTGTTGCCAAGGTGCTCGTGCAGGCGGGCCAGCGAGTCGCCGACGATCGTCGTGCGCAGGTGGCCGACGTGCATCTCCTTGGCCGCATTGGGCGCGGAGTAGTCGATCACCACGGTCTGGGAGGGTGTGATCGAGCCGACGCCCAGCCGCGGGTCGGCCAGCACGCGCTGGGCCTCGGACTCGATCCACGAGTCGTCGAGGGTGATGTTGAGGAAGCCGGGGCCGCTGACCTCGACCGTGCCGGGGAAGTCGGACAGCGCGCCCTCGATCGCCTCGGCGACCTCCCGCGGCGCCCGTCGCAGTCGCTTGGCCAGGCTCATCGCGACATTCGCCTGGAAGTCGGCGAACTGGGAGGGCCGGATCAGCGGGTCTGCGTCGGCGTGCTCGGGGCCGAACGCGTGCGCCAGCGCCTGCTGGACGCGCTCGGTGAGCACAATCTGCGGGTCGGTCATGCTTTAAGGGTACCGGCGAGCCTGACCGCGACGCTGATCGCCGCGGCCGCCACGACGGAGATGCCGACGGCCGTCAGGTCTCTGGCCACGTCGCCCGGCTGGAGCGCGAAGAACTCCCTGACGAAGGGCAGCGTCAAGCTGATGGCGAACAGCACGGCCATGGCGGCGACGAGGACCGTACGCCACCAGTTGAGCGGCCTGGCGATCAGCACGAGCACCCACCAGGTGGTGAGGAAGAGGGCGATCACCGCGGACGTCTGGGTCTGGACGAGCGTGGTCGTGCTGTCGTGCGCGACCCAGAACGCCAGCAGCACCGCCGCCGCGCACAACACCCCGGCGGGTACGGCGAAGCGCAGCACCCGGGGGACGAACCCCGGTCTGGCGCGTTCGAGCGTGGGTGTGAGCGCGAGGAAGAGCACGGGGATGCCGATGGTGAGGGCGTTCGTCAGGGTCGAGTGGCGCGGCGCGAAAGGGAACATCATCCCGGCCAGCCCGACGACCACCGACAACACGATCGCGTAGAAGCTCTTGGTGAGGAACAGGTGGGAGACACGTTCGATGTTGGCCAGCACCCGGCGGCCCTCGCCCACGAGGTGCGGCAGCGTGGCGAACTTGTCGTCCAGCAGCACCACCTGGGCGACCGCCTTGGTGGCCGGGCTGCCCGCGCCCATCGCGATGCCCAGGTCGGCGTCCTTCAGCGCTAGCACGTCGTTGACGCCGTCGCCGGTCATGGCAACGGTGTGGCCGCGAGACTGAAGAGCGGCGACGAACTCGCGTTTCTGCCTCGGGGAGACCCGCCCGAAGACCGTGTGAGAGTGCAGCAGCTCGCCGAGCTTGTCCGGGTCGTCGTGCGGCAACGTCCTGGCGTCGATCGAGTGTTCGCCGCCGGGGATGCCCAGGCCGGTCGCGATCGCCGAGACCGCGTCGGGGTTGTCTCCGGAGATGACCTTGACCGTCACGCCCTGCTCGCCGAAGTAGCGCAGGGTGTCTCGCGCGTCGGGCCTGACCCGCTGGGTGAAGGTGATGAGCGCGACGGGCTCAGGCTCTTCTAACGACGCGTCCGCCGGCAGGCCGTCCGTACGGCACAACAGCAGCACGCGGGTGCCGGCGGCGGCCAGCTCGGCGGCCCTGTCGTAACAGTCGCCCCCGTCGAGCAGCACGTCGGGAGCGCCCAGCACCCAGGTGCCGCGCTCACCGAAGTCGGCGCCGCTCCACTTGCGCGCTGAGGAGAACGGCACGGTCGCGCGGGCCACCCACCCGTCCTCGACCTCGGGGCAGCGGGCGCGGATGGCCCGGGCGGTGGCGTTGGGCTGCTGGTCGAGGTGGGCGAGGGCGGCCAGCGCCGCCTCGGCCGGCTGGTCGTCGCGCAGCGGCAGCACCTGGTCGAGGTCCATCCCGCCGGAGGTGAGGGTGCCGGTCTTGTCCAGGCAGAGCACGTCGACCCTGGCCAGCCCCTCGACCGCGGGCAGCTCCTGGACCAGGCACTTGCGCCGCCCGAGGCGTACGACGCCGACGGCGAAGGCGATCGAGGTCATCAGCACCAGGCCCTCGGGGATCATGGTGACGATGCCCGCGACCGCGCCGGTGACGGCGGTGCCGATGTCGGCGGAGTTGCTGAGCTGGCTGTAGAGCAGCAGGCCGCCCACCGGGATGAGGAGCCAGGAGACGTACTTGATGAAGCCGGCGATGCCGTCCCGGAGCTCGGAGCGGGCGAGGTGGAACGTGCTGGCCTCCTCCGCGAGCCGCACGGCGTACGCGTCGGTGCCGACCTTCGTGGCCACGAACGCGCCGGAGCCCGCCACCGCGAAGCTGCCCGACAGGACCTCGTCGCCCGGCCGCTTGTGCACGGGGTCGGCCTCGCCGGTCAGCAGGGACTCGTCCACCTCTAGCCCGTCGGACTCGACGACCTCGCCGTCGACCAGCAGGCGCTCGCCGGGACCGAGCAGGATGAGGTCGCCCAGCACGATCTGGCGGGGCTCGATCCGCTGCTCCCCGCCGTCGCGGCGGACGCGTACGGGCGCTTCGTTGATCACGGCGAGGCGGTCGAGCGTGCGCTTGGCGCGCAGCTCCTGGACGATGCCGATCAGCGCGTTGGCCACGATGATCAGCCCGAACATGACGTCCTGCCATTCGCCGAAGACGAGCACGAGGACGCTGAGCACGCCGATGACGAGGTTGAAAAGGGTCAGGACGTTCGCCCTGAGGATCGCGCTCAGCGACCGGCTGGAGCGGCGCGGGACGTCGTTGGTCTGCGCCCGCGCCACCTGTGCGGGAGTCAGGCCCCGCATCGTTGAGGCAAGCCCGTCCACCTATCCCCCTGTAGCTGTGGATCGGTCTCACACCCTAAAGGGTCACCACAACCTGTGGGAGCGATGCGTGGCGGCGATCCGCTCGCCGACATCGGTCACGATGCCGCTCGACGACAGGTCGTCCGCGAGCCGGCAGGCCGCGCTGATCCCCTGGGCCCTGGACGAGCCGTGGGCGATGACGACGGTGCCGTTCAGTCCGAGCAGGACGGCTCCGCCGTACGCCTCAGCATCGAGGCGGCGGCGCAGCTCACGCAGGCGCGAGCGTTGCATGGCGGCGCCGAGCCTGGCCAGCCTGCTGTCGCCGATGCTCTCCTGGAGCTCGGTGAACGCGTAGCGGACGGCGCCCTCCATGGTCTTGAGCGCCACGTTGCCGGTGAAGCCGTCGGTGGTGATCACGTCCGCCTGGCCGGTCAGCAGGTCGTAGCCCTCGACGTTGCCGGTGAAGTGGATGCCGGGTGAGCCCTGCAGCAGCTCGTGTGCGCGTTTGACGAGCTTGTTGCCCTTCTCGGCCTCGCTGCCGATGGTCAGCAGGCCCACCCTGGGCTGCTCGACGCCGTGGGCCAGCTCGGCGTACGCGGCGCCGAGATGGGCGAACTGGACCAGCATCTCCGGCTTGGCCTCGGCGTTGGCCCCGGCGTCGAGCAGCAGGGTGGGGTGCGGGAGCGTGGGCAGGGCGACGGCGATGGCCGGCTTGAGCACGCCCTGCTGGCCTTTGAGCCGGAGCCTGCCGGTGGCCACGATGGCCGCGGTGGAGCCGGCGGAGACCACCGCGCCGGCGTCGCCGCGGCGTACGAGGTGGCAGGCGACCGCGAGGCTGGAGCGGGGGCGGCGCAGGCTGGCCAGCGCGCCCTCGTCCATGGCCAGGGCCTCCTCGGCCCGGACGATCGGGATCTCCTTGGTCGCGTCGTGGTCGGCGAGCGCTTCGTAGAGCACGCGGGGCGAGCCGACGAGAACGACGTGCAGGCCGCGCTCGCGTACGGCGTGGACCGCTCCCGCCACGATCTCGTGCGGTGCGTGGTCGCCGCCCATGGCGTCGAGCGCGATGGGCCTGCTGTCGGACAATGATCACCTCGTACGGCATCGAGCCCGCCGTCATGGCTTGGCCGGAACGCGGGTTCGGATGTCCGCATCGTAGGCACGGCAGGTGCCAGGTTAACCGGCGGGTAGGCCCTCTTGGTTCCCGCATGGGCGGGTTCCAGTCGTGCCAGTCCCGCTCGCCGTCGCGGGGAGGTGCGGCGTTCGAGGATTCTTCCGGCGAGAGCCGTCAGCGCAGGTTCCAGTCGGACATTCCGCGCGACACGATCACCTTGGAGAACTTCGACGCTCCCGTGACCCGGATCAGCGGACCGTCGGCCTCGGAGCCGCCGGTCACGTTGCGCTTGCCGAACATCGAGCTGCCTTCGTCGATCACGTGGGCGTTTTCAGGGACGCGTACGATCATCTTGCTGAACCAGGCGTTCGTCTCGATCGTGATCTCGCGGCCGGGCAGGACGGCGTCAGACAGGTCGATGATCAGTGCGCCGAACCGTGCGGACAGCCTGGTGTTCCTGGAGGCGACCCAGCGGCCCTTGCGCACGACCTTGCTGAATTTCGAGTCGATGACCTGCTGCTCGATGGCGGTGGGCACGCCGGCCGCGGACACGTCAGGCAGGTCTTCGGTGATGGGGACGAGCTCACCGACCGTTTTCGCGGTGTAGGCGAGATCGAGGCGGTCGGCGTGCTCGACGCTGGTGAGTCTTCCTGCGGCGAGCGCTTCGGACAGCACGGCGGCCACGCGGTCGCGGTCGGCATCGGAGGCACGAAGGTCCGGATCGTCGGTCACAAGAGGAGTGTATGCCTATTCGCGATATGTCGCGAGTGCCGTCAAACCTCCAGAGAAACTTGGAGCCCGGTGGAACCGGTGACGCGGCTGGGAGCGTCCGGGTATTAAGAACCGTAGACGCGCGACAGGGTCGTGAGGTTTACATCAGATCGAACAAAAAAGATGGGACAGGCCTAGTGATCTTGAACCAGGCAGGCACCCGACGCTTCAAGGCGTACACGTCCAAGCATCTCGACGAGCTCCTGCAGCGTGCGGGGCTCGGCGATGAGGAGCGGCTGAAGGTTCGCGCCGTGGCCACGGTGTTGCCGTTCCGGACGAACGCCTACGTCGTGGAGGAACTCATAGATTGGTCGGCCGCGCCCGACGACCCGATATACCGGCTCGTCTTCCCCCAGGAGGACATGCTGCCCGCCGAAGACGTCGCCCGGCTGGCCGACCTGCTCAAGGCCGAGGCGCCCAATGCCGAGATCCAGGCTGAGGCCAACCGCGTCCGCGCACAGCTCAACCCGCATCCCGCGGGCCAGAAGGAGCTCAACGTCCCGAAGATCGACGATGAGCCGGTACCTGGCTTGCAGCACAAATATCCAGAGACCGTGCTGTTCTTCCCCAAGCAGGGGCAGACCTGTCACGCCTACTGCACCTACTGCTTCAGGTGGGCGCAGTTCGTCGGTGACGCGGACCTGAAGTTCGCCTCTGACGACATCGGCCAGATGGTGGGCTACCTTCGCAGCCATCCCGAGGTCACCAGCGTCCTGATCACCGGCGGCGACGCCATGATTATGGGCGAGTCCGTCATCAGGCGATATATCGAGCCGCTGCTGGAGCTGGAGCAGCTCGAGTCCATCCGCATTGGCACCAAGGCGCTGGCCTACTGGCCGCAGCGCTTCGTCACCGACCCCGACGCGGACGCCACGCTCGGCCTGTTCGAGGAGGTCACGAACGCCGGCAAGAACCTCGCGTTCATGGCCCACTTCTCGCACCCGCGCGAGCTAGAGTCGCCGCTGGTGGAGTCGGCGGTCAAGCGCATCCTCGGCAGCGGCGCCACGATCCGCACCCAGGCGCCGCTGATCAGGTCCATCAACGACGATCCCGCCGTGTGGACCCGCATGTGGCGGCGGCAGCTCAGGATGGGGCTGATTCCCTACTACATGTTCGTCGAGCGCGACACCGGTCCCCAGGACTACTTCGCGGTGCCGCTGGCCCGTGCGTACGAGATCTTCCGGGACGCCTACGCGTCCGTCTCCGGGCTCTGCCGCACGGTCCGCGGTCCGTCGATGTCCGCCACGCCTGGAAAGGTGTGCGTCGACGGCGTCACGGAGATCGCCGGGGAGCGGGTCTTCATGCTCCACCTCATCCAGGCGCGCGACCCCTCGCTGGTGGGGCGGCCGTTCTTCGCGCGCTACGACCCGACCGCGGTGTGGCTGAGCGACCTCCGGCCGGCCTTCGCCGATCGTTTTCCGTTCGAGCAGGAGGAAGCCCTGCTGCCCGTCTGACGGTCGCGCGCGTCCAACGCGACCGGAAAATTACGCCCCGGCCCGTGACATTTGTTTTCGCGACCCATTGTTCACGGGCCGAAGGGTGGTTATGAGGCGGCCCGCGCGAAGTTCACCGCGCGGGCGTGCACTATCAGAAACAAGACCCTCCTATTTCCGTTTTGTCTTCCCGCTCAACGCTCCCCCCTCACTCGGTAACCGTGCTGCAAACCCCTTCTACATGGGCATTCATGAGCCTGCGGCCAGTCACAGTGAGTGATAGAACTGCTGGCGTAGCTCAGCCGTGACGGCACGCCCGATGTGGTGCCCATAGCGCGTACGCCACGGCATTCGGGGGTTATCGATTCGCATTTCCATCGCATTCGAGAGCGATCGATCACGAGCCGGGAAGGCAATCATGAATCGAGTAGTCAAGGCGGCGGTAGCCGTCACAACATTTGGCTTGGCAGCGGCTTTGGCCGTGCCGGCCCAAGCGGACGTCCACTCCGGCAGCCGGAGCGGAGGCACCACCACCGCGACGAGCCCGATCGGCGGGATCACCGCTGATCTGGTGGGCGCGCTGTTCGGCGCCCCGGCCCTGCAGGAGCAACTGACAGAGGCCGAGAAGGACGCCCTGGCCGAGGCCAGGAGGAGGGCCGACAACCAGCGGCGGACCATGGGCACGCCCAACTCGGCAGAGGACGTCACCAAGCTGGGCGACCCGCTGCCCGAGCTGTCGCCGATCGTCGGCGGGATCCCGCTCAGCAACGGCCGCGACGTGACGTCGTCGCTGCCCCTGCTGTCGGGCGCGGCCCGCATGGCGGAAGCGTCGACCCCGTCGGTCAAGACGTTCAGGCAGGGCAGGAGCGAGGTCGCCACCCAGGCCGCGGCCGTGCACGGCGTCGTCGCCGCCATGGCCGCCCTGGCCGAGTCGTCCTTCGGCAGCGCGCTGGTCAAGCTGCCGGCCACCGACGGCGCACCCGTCAAGGGCGTCGCGGCGCAGACCTCGATGTCCGGCCTCACGCAGGCCGCCAAGAACGCGCTGCCGGGCATCCCCGGCGGACGGCTGTCCACGGTGATCGGGAAGGTCGCGCCCGCCGAGGCGGCCCCGGTCGCCGAGGCGCTGCCCGGCCTGACCCAGGCCGCCACCCTGGACGAGCTCACCCCCCTGGTCGAGGAGGCCGCGGGCACCGTCGAGGCCGGCGGCACCAAGGCCGCCGCGTCCCACCGCGACGTGGTGACCGCTCTCGGATGGTCCACAAGCGCGCTGACGAGTTCGGTGCGGCAGTCCTGGGACCGTGACTAGCCACGACGACTAGTCACGACGGGGCCGCCGGCGAGCGTGGCTCGCCGAGGGCCGGCATGAGGGTTCGCGGGCGTCACAGGTGCCGACGCAGGGAACCAGGTCGTGCCGGTGACCCGTACGCCGTCTCCCTGGCCGGAGGAGTGGCCTCCGGCGGGGACATCGCCGTCCACGGGCCGGGATCTCACCGTGGCCGGGACGCCGTCGCGCTGATGTGCCAGGTCGGTGGGGCGCTCACAGGTGCCGAGCGCTCCGGGCCGGCCGCGCGTGGGTCGCGAGGCGTCGCGCGTACGGGCCGCGCACGCGGTCTCATGACGGGCAAGGGCGGACGCGCCCGCGCCCGGGGGTGAGCTCGCGCACCGCGCCGCCACTGCAGGGCGCCGGCGCCGCACGAGCCGCCCGCCGCCGGCCCCACCCCGGGGTCGGCGGCATGCTTTTTCCTTCCTTCTTCCACGGCAAGGTCACCCGCCCGACGCACGTGGCTGAGGGTCTTCAGGGAGACGCCCTCTGACCGCCACGTGGCGGGCTGCCGACACGCGCGCGTCGCCGGCCGTCCAAGGACGGACCTGTCAGCCCGCACGAGCCCCGGAGCACGTTCACGACGGGAACGGCTCGATGAGCGGCGAGGGCATGAAGTGAGGGCACGTGTGGGCCCTTTCCCCTGACGTGGCGGACTCCTGGCATTCGTCTCGGCGGGACGGCGTGTCGCGGCGGGTCAGGTGAGACGGGCAGAGTGCGGGGTCAGGGGAGGCGGACGCCGGTGCGGCGGGCTATCTGGGCCTGCAGTCTGGCCATCTGCCAGTGCAGCTCCAGGAGTTGCTCGGCGAGCTGCATCCGCGGGATCTCGGACACGTCTTCGGTGGCCAGGTGGTCAATCGCGGCCGAAAGCTCTCCCATCGCGCGCTCCCACTCCATCGCCGTTCCCCAGATCGAATTGGCGTTCGAATTCTATCGGAACGGCAGGCTCGCTGTCAGTCATTAACCCCTCCTGTCGCCCGTGTTTCGCACACGAGATCGAAGCCTGGGCACGGCGGAAGGCGCCACGCCGGGGGGTCGGTGCGGCGGCGAGGTGAGAGCGGGGTCAGCCCTTGTTGTAGGCGGCGATGACCTCTTTCGGGTCGCCGTCCATCTTGATCTTGCCCTTGTGCAGCCAGATGACGCGGTTGCAGGTCTCCTCGATGACCTTGAGGTCGTGGGCGACGAGGAAGACCGTGCCGGCCGACTCGCGGATCTTGCGGATGCGCTCCTGGCTCTTCTTGCGGAACTCGCGGTCGCCGGTCGCCAGGGCCTCGTCGATGAGCAGGACGTCGTGGGTCTTGGCGGAGGAGATGGCGAAGCGCAGGCGGGCGCCCATGCCGGAGGAGTAGGTGGACATGGGCAGCTGGACGAACTCGTCGATGCCGGAGAAGTCGACGATCTCCTGGTATTTCTCACGGACCTCGGCGGGCGTCATGCCCATGGCGTAACAACCGAGGACGATGTTGCGCTCGCCGGTCAGCTCGCGCATGAGAGCCGCGTTGACGCCGAGCAGTGACGGCTGGCCGTCGGTGTAGACGGCGCCTTTGTGCGGCGGCAGCAGGCCCGCGATGGCCCGCAGCAGCGTGGACTTGCCCGAGCCGTTGCGCCCCACGATGCCGATGGCGTCGCCGTGGTAGGCCACGAAAGTGAGGCCCTTGACCGCGTGGACCTCTTTCATCTGCGGGCGCCCCTGGCGCTTCAGAAGGCGCGTGAGGGCGTTGACCGCGTTGCCCTTCTCGCCCTCCGAGGCCGCGCCGTAGACGCGGTAGACGATGTGGAGGTCGTCGACGATGACGGTCGGAGTGCCCGTGGGGACGTCAAGAGGCCGCTTGCCCGAGGGCTCCGGGTCGGGATGCACCTTCGCATCCTTGCCCGGGACGGCGGGCTTCTCGCCCTTCACCTGTGACAGCTCCTTGGTCAGTTCAGCCACGCCCGTACCTCTCCTCGGACCGCCAGAAGTACCAGAAGCCGAAGCCGAGAGCGAACACCGCCCAGAATACGCAAGACAGCAGCACCATCGCCGGGGGGTGGTGGCCGTACTGCTGGTTGTGTGACCCGATGAGGATCTCGCGCATCCACTCGATGTAGGAGGCGGCGGGGTTGAGGTACATCGCGTCCGCCACCCACTGCGGCAGTTTCGCGGCCCCGACGACCTTGTCCTGGATCGAGAAGAACACGCCCGAGGCGTAGAGCCAGGTGCGGGAGATGAACGGCAACAACTGGTTGAGGTCACGCATCTGCGCGCCGAGCCGGGCGACCACCAGGCCCGTCCCGACGTTGAACATCGTCTGGAGCAGCAGCACCACCGGGATCATCAGCCAGTACCAGGTCGGCGACTCGCCGGTGGCCCAGACGATGGCAAGGAGCACGCCCATGGAAATGGCGAGCTGCTGGAGCTCCTGGATCGTGTAGGCGAGCGGCAGCGAGGCCCTTGGGAAGTGCAGGGCCCGGATCATCGACAGGTTGCCGGAGATCGACTTGGCGCCGGCGGTGACCGTGCGCTGCGTGTAGGTGAAGATGAACATCCCGGTCAGCAGGAACGCCGGGTAGTTGTCGATGCCGTCTCTGCCGCCGAGGACGACGCCGAACATCACGTAGTAGATGGCGGCGTTGAGGAGGGGAGTCAGCACCTGCCACAGCTGGCCGAGCGCCGAGCTCGAGTATTTCGAGACGTTGCGCGAGGTCGCGTATGTCAGGATGAAGTGGCGCCGCTGCCACAACTGGCGCAGGTAGACGGGAAACCTCGGCCGCGCGATGGCACGGCGAAGCCCATAGCGCTTGGCGAGCTTGGCCAGCGGCTCCTGCCCGCTTCGGCCGCCCGCCTGGGCGTCCGCGACAGCGGATTCCGGCTGGCTCATGGCAAGGACTCTATTGGATCCCGGTCGGTGAGGTGCCTGTCGCACGTGTCGGCGACAGTCAGTTGGACGGAGTCTCGGGACGCTGGGTTCCAAGGCGTCGTCAAGACCCGCTCAACCGTAGCCCAGCCCGGCGGGGTGTGGCGGCAAGGGCGCGAGCGCCTTCGTGTAGGGGGTAATTTTCATCGACAATTCATGTCCCTGCAGTGCCTGCTTGGGACGTTCTGTACCGTTTCATGCTGATAGGGCTAAATGTCTGTGACGGTGGATAGGCGTACGTGTGACCGAACTGCAACGCGCCAGAGACGTCCTGGTGGCAAGTAGTGAGGGATAGTCGCGATCGACTGGCAGGGCGTCGGCTGGTTTGACCATGTCAGCCAAACTCGGGGGGATACCAGGACCCCCCCGTCAGGCTGCTCACGATCACCGCAGCTCAGCGCTTACGCCCACCTGTAGAGGGAGGAATTCTTTCACCATGCGTGTTACTAAGGGCGCACAGATCGTCGCCGGTACCGCGCTGCTCGCCCTCGCGGTTGCCGCGTGTGGCGGCGGTGCCTCGGACAGCGGTGGCACTGCCGCGGGCGGCGGGGACTCCACGCCGGTCCGCATGGAAATCGGAGAGCCTCAGGAGCTCCTGGTTCCGCAGAACACCACCGAGACCGAAGGCTCCGAGGTTCTCGCCGCGCTTTTCTCTCCGCTTGTCAGCTACGACGAGGAAAAGCAGCCAGTCGAGGAGGCCGCCGAGTCGGTCACGACGGAGGACAGCAAGGTCTGGACGATCAAGCTGAAGTCCGGCTACACGTGGCACGACGGCACCGCCGTGACCGCGGCCGACTACGCGCGCGCGTGGAACTATGCGGCACTCCAGGACAACGCCATGAGCGCGTCCTATTTCTTCGGGCGCATCGACGGTTATGAGGACGTCCACCCGGGCGAGGGCAAGAAGCCGACGGCCAAGGAGATGAAGGGCCTCAAGGTCGTCGACGACCTCACGCTCGAGGTCACGCTCGCGGCGCCGTTCTCGCAGTTCAAGACCATGCTGGGCTACACCGCCTTCTACCCGCTGCCGGAGTCGGCCATCGGCCCCGACGGCAAGGTGACCCAGGCTTACGGCGAGCAGCCGATCGGTCAGGGCATGTTCAAGCTGGACAAGCCCTACAAGAAGGGCACCGACGCGACCATCGAGGCGTCGGTGTACGACAAGTTCCCCGGCAAGAAGCCCTCGAACTGGACCAAGCTCCAGTTCAAGGTCTACACCAGCGCCGAGACCGCGTACAACGACCTCCAGGCCGAGAACCTCGACGTCGACGACTCGCTGCCTCCCTCCGCGATCGCCAGCGCCAAGGCCGCGCTCGGTGACCGCTACTTCGACGAGGCCGACGCCTCCATCGGCTACATCGGCGTCCCGCTGAAGTACAACCCCGACTTCCAGGACGTGCAGGTCCGCCGGGCCATCTCGCTGGCCATCGACAGGAAGACCATCGCCGAGACGGTCTTCTCCGGCACCCGCGCGCCCGCCGACGACTTCATCAACCCGGCCATCCCCGGCTACCGCGCGGGCGCCTGCGACGCCTGCACGTACAACCCGGCCGAGGCCAAGAAGCTGTACGACGAGGCCGGCGGCCCCAAGACCATCGAGATCGGCTACAACGCGGACGGCGGCCACAAGGAGTGGATCGAGGCGGTCGCCAACAACCTCCGCGCCAACCTGGGCATCGAGGTCACGCCCAAGCCGTTCGAGAAGTTCCAGGGCATCCTGGACGCGCTGGACGCCAAGGAGTACAAGGGCCTGTTCCGCATGGGCTGGGCGATCGACTACCCGGCGGCCGAGAACTACCTGACCCCGATCTTCGGCACCGGTGCCATCACATCCGGCTCCAACTACGGCGGCTACTCGAACAAGGAGTTCGACGAGCTGATCAAGAAGGGCGACCAGGCGACGGACGCCGCCGAGGGCCTGAAGTTCTACCAGCAGGCCGACGACATCCTGATCAAGGAGCTCCCGTACATCCCGGTCTACTTCTACCGGAGCAACTTCGGACACTCCACTAAGGTGAAGAACGTCAAGCTCAACCTGCTCAACCAGATTGACTGGGCAGACGTCGAGAAGGCCTGACGTCGTTCGCCGGGGTGGACGGCCTCGCCGTCCACCCGTCGGAGGGCTGAACTTGGAGGCAGCCACTCGAGCCGGGTAACTCACGGACTCCGAGGGCTGCCTCCAAGCGTGTACCGGAGGGCTTGAATGGGCCGTTATGTCATCAGGCGCTTGATCCAGGCGATCCCCGTCCTGTTCGGCGCCACGCTACTCATTTTCTGCATCGTCTTCGCGCTGCCCGGAGACCCCATCGCGGCGTTGTTCGGGGACAAGCGTCCCGACCCCGCGATCGCCGAGGTCCTGCGCGAGCAATACCACCTCAACGATCCGCTGCTGCTGCAGTACTGGTACTACATCAGCGGTGTGCTCTTCCAGGGCGACTTCGGCGTCAACTTCGCCGACGTCCCCGTATCCCAGATCATGGCGGGCAAGTTTCAGGTCACCCTGAACCTCGCGCTGACCGCGCTGGTCATGGAGGCCGTCATCGGCGTCGGCCTGGGCCTGTGGGCCGCGCTGCGCCGGGGCAAGGCCACCGACACCATGATCCTCGCCTCGACGCTGCTGTTCATCTCCGTCCCCACGCTGGTGACGGGATTCGTGTTGCAGCTCCTGCTCGGCGTGAAGCTCAAACAGTGGACGGGCGCGGACATCTTCCCCGTCGCCGGCACGTTCGCGGGCTGGCGCAGCTACCTGCTGCCCGGCTTCGTGCTGGCGGGAACGTCGATCGCCTATCTGACCAGGCTCACCAGGACCAGCCTCGCGGAGACCCTGAGGGCCGACTACATCCGCACGGCCACGGCCAAGGGCCTGTCGAGACGCCGCGTCATCGGCAGGCACGGGTTGCGCAACGCGTTGATCCCGCTGATCACCTTTCTGGGCGCCGACCTCGGCAACCTGATGGGCGGCGCGGTCATCACCGAGACGATCTTCAACCTGCAGGGAATTGGAAATCAGCTCTTCCAGTCGGTTTACTTGCGGGAACAACCGGTGGTCGTGGGCATCGTCACCATCCTGGTGCTGATCTACATCCTGGCCAACCTGGTCGTCGACATGTTGTACGCCCTGCTCGACCCGAGGATCCGCTATGAGTAACCCAACCCCGCCGGTCGGGCCCGGGCTCCCGGATACGCAGACCTTGGTCACGGAGCCCACCCAGGCGCCGGAACGCGAGGGTAAGAAGGTCAAGGGCGGCAAGCCCGCCAGCCTGTGGACCGACGCATGGTACGACCTCAGGCGCCGGCCGATGTTCATCATCTCGATGATCATCATCTTCGTCCTGCTGGTCATGTCGTTCTGGCCGTCGTTGTTCAGCTCGATCGACCCGTTCAACGCCAGGAGCTGCGACCTGTCGACGGCGCGTCAGGGGCCCAGCCCGGGCCACCTGTTCGGCAGGGACAACCTGGGCTGCGACCTCTACGCCAGGACGATCTACGGCGCGCGCAACTCGATCATCATCGGCGTGTTCACCACGATCGTCACCACGTTGATCGGCAGCCTGCTCGGCATCATCGCCGGCTACAAGGGCGGCGCCGTCGACGCGGTGTCCTCGCGGTTCACCGAGATCTTCTTCGCCATCCCCGCGATCCTCGGCGCGCTGCTGATCGCGGCCACCTTCCGCGGCAAGGCCAACAGCATCCTGCTGGTCATCGTCGCGCTAGGGGTGCTCGGCTGGCCGATGACGTACCGCATCATGAGAGCGGCCGTGATCACCGCGAAGAACCAGGACTTCGTGATGGCCGCCAGGGCACTGGGCGCGGGAGCGGGCCGGATCATGTTCCGTCACCTGCTGCCCAACTCGCTCGCGCCGGTCATCGTCGTGGCCACGATCAACCTGGGCGGTTTCATCGCCGCCGAGGCCGCGCTGTCGTTCCTGGGCGTCGGCGTGCTGTCCCCGGACATCTCGTGGGGTCTGATGATCGCCGACGCGCGCAACAGGTTCCTGGAAGCGCCGCTTCCGCTGGTGTTCCCTGCCGCGTTCCTGTGCGTCACCGTGCTCGCGTTCATCATGATGGGCGACGCGGTGCGCGACGCGCTCGACCCGAAGCTCAGGTAGAAGGGGGGATCACGTGAAGAAGACGTCAGCGGACGTGCTGCCTGGGCTCTCCGAAGGAGGGGCGCTGGGCGACCATCCACTGCTCGCGGTCGACAACCTGCACGTGGAGTTCCGCACCCGCGCCGGGATCGTACGCGCGGTCAACGGGGTGAGCTACACCGTCAACCCCGGCGAGACGCTCGCGGTGCTGGGCGAGTCGGGTTCGGGCAAGTCCGTGACCGCGCAGGCGATCATGGGCATTCTCGACATGCCGCCCGCGGTGATTCCCAAGGGGGAGATCCGCTTCAAGGGCACCAATCTGCTCCAGCTGTCGGAGGAGGCCCGCACGCAGGTGCGCGGCCAGCGGATCGCGATGATCTTCCAGGACGCGCTCTCCGCGCTCAACCCGGTGTTCACCGTGGGCTGGCAGATCAGCGAGATGTTCCGGGTGCACCGAGGCATGTCCAAGGCCGACGGGCTGAAGAAGGCCGTCGAGCTGATGGACCGCGTACGCATCCCGGCCGCCGGGCAGCGCGTCCACGACTATCCGCACCAGTTCTCCGGAGGCATGCGGCAGCGCATCATGATCGCCATGTCGATCGCGCTGGACCCCGAGGTGCTGATCGCGGACGAGCCGACCACGGCGCTCGACGTGACCGTCCAGGCGCAGATCATGGAGCTGCTGGCCGAGCTGCAGCGTGAGAGCCAGATGGGTCTCATCCTGATCACCCACGACCTGGGCGTCGTCGCCGACGTTGCCGACAGGATCGCCGTGATGTACGCGGGGCGCATCGTGGAGAACGCCCCCGTGCACGACATCTACAAGGGGCCCGCGCACCCGTACACGAAGGGCCTGCTGGAGTCGATCCCCCGGGTCGACCTCAAAGGCCACGAGCTGTACGCGATCAAGGGGTTGCCGCCCAACCTGCTCGACCTGCCGACGGGCTGCGCGTTCCACCCCCGGTGCCCCTACCGTCAGGACGACTGCGTGACCGACACGCCCCCGCTCCACGAGCTCAGCGGCACGCGGAGCAGTGCCTGCCACTACTGGAGGGAGGTCCTCGATGGCGAGCACCAGTGAGCGCATTCTTGAGGTGCGCGACCTGGTCAAGCACTTCCCGCTCACCCAGGGCATCGTGGTCAAGAGGCAGATCGGCGCCATCAAGGCCGTCGACGGCGTCTCGTTCGACCTGCACAAGGGTGAGACCCTGGGCATCGTGGGCGAGTCGGGCTGCGGCAAGTCCACCCTCGCCAAGGTCCTCATGGCGCTCGAACGGCCCACGTCGGGCTCGGTGACGATCAACGGCCGTGACATCGCCAAGGCCAGGGGCAACGAGCTCAAGCGGATGCGGCGCAACATCCAGATGGTGATGCAGGACCCGTACACCTCGCTGAACCCCCGGATGACCGTCGGTGACATCATCGGTGAGCCGTACGAGATCCACACCGAGGTGGCGCCCAAGGGCGACCGCCGCACGAAGGTGCAGGAGCTGCTGGAGGTCGTGGGCCTCAACCCCGACCACATCAACCGCTACCCGCACCAGTTCTCCGGCGGCCAGCGGCAGCGCATCGGCATCGCCCGCGGGCTGGCGCTGCAGCCGGAGATCATCGTCTGCGACGAGCCGGTGTCGGCCCTCGACGTGTCGATCCAGGCGCAGGTCATCAACCTGCTGGAGCGGTTGCAGAACGAGTTCGACCTGGCGTACATCTTCATCGCCCACGACCTGTCGGTGGTGCGCCACATCTCCGACCGGGTCGGGGTGATGTACCTCGGCAAGTTCGTGGAGCTCGGCAAGGACACCGAGATCTACGACCGGCCGGCGCACCCGTACACGCAGGCGTTGTTGTCGGCGGTGCCGGTGCCCGACCCCGAGGGGCGGGAGCAGCGCGAGCGCATCATCCTCCAGGGCGATCCGCCGTCGCCCGCCAACCCGCCGTCGGGCTGCCGGTTCCGTACGCGGTGCTGGAAGGCGCAGGAGATCTGCGCGGAGGAGGAGCCGCTGCTGCAGATCCGGCCGGGCACGGCGCACGAGAGCGCCTGCCACTTCGCCGAGACGCACGACGTGGTCCATGTCGGCTGACGTCGGCTGAACGATCGGCTGAACGGGTGGCTGAAACCGCCGCCGAAGGCCCTCCGAGCCAGGCTCGGAGGGCCTTCGCGCCGCCTGGGGTCAGAGGGTCGCGATGAGGGCGGAGCCGTGGCCGAAGAGGCCCTGGTTGACGGCCAGTCCGACGCGGGGGCGGAGGACCTGGCGAGGGCCCGCTCGGTCGCGCAGTTGGGTGGTGAGCTCGCAGAGCTGGGCGATGGCCTGGGCAGGGACGGCCTCGCCGAACGAGGCCAGGCCGCCCGACGGGTTGACCGGGACGCGGCCCCCGATGGCCGTCTCGCCCCCGCGCAGCAGTTTGTCCGCCTCTCCTGGAGGGCACAGGCTGGCGTCCTCCATCCAGTCCAGTTCCAGCGCCGTCGACAGGTCGTACACCTCCGCCAGGGAGACGTCCTCAGGCCCCACCCCGGCCTCCTCGTAGGCGGCGTGCGCGATGGCCGCCCTGAACGGCCTCTCGGGCGGCGGCGCGGCGGCCCAGGAGTCGGTGGCGAAGTTCGGCAGTTCCAGGACGGTGCTGGGGAAGGACGGGGTGACGGTGGCCACGGCGGCCAGGCGTACCAGGGGGGTCGTGCCGCGGCGGCGGGCGTACTCCTCCGAGGCGAGCACCACGGCGGCGCCCCCGTCGGAGGTGGCGCAGATGTCCATCAGCCGCAGCGGATCGGCGACCATGGGGGAGGCCAGCACCTCGTCCGCGGTGACGGGCCTGCGGTAGCGGGCCATGGGGTTGAGCGAGCCGGCCCGCGCGTTCTTGACCTTGACGGCGGCGAAGTCGGCAGGGGTGGAGCCGTGGACGGCCATGCGCCTGCGGGCGTAGAGGCCGAAGTACGCGGGGTTGGTGGCGCCGAGGAGCCGGAAGCGCAGCCAGTCGGGGTCGTCGGGCCGGTCGCCGCCCACCGGCGTGAAGAAGCCCTTGGGCGTGGAGTCCGCCCCCACGACCAGGGCGACCTCGCACAGGCCCGCCAGGATGCGGGTGCGCGCGATGTCGACGGCCTGGGCGCCGGAGGCGCAGGCGGCGTAGCAGGAGGCGATCCTGGCGCCCGACCAGCCGAGCGCCTGGGCGTAGGTGGCGCCCGCGACGAAACCGGGGTAGCCGTTCCTGATCGTGTCCGCGCCGACGAGGAAGTCCACGTCGGTCCAGGCCACGCCGGCGTCGCTGAGGGCCGCGCGGGCGGCCGCCACGCCGTACTCCACGAAGGGACGGCCCCACTTGCCCCAGGGGTGCATGCCCGTGCCCAGCACCACGACGCTCATGACGCCCGCCGCCACATCCACACGTGGGGCCCATCGGCCAGGGGGCCCGAGGTGAGCTCCAGCTCCATGCCCACCTCCAGCTCCGCCACCGTCAGGCCCGTGACCTGGCCGAGCACCACGATGCCCGCCTCGTCCAGCTCGACCGCGGCCAGGGTCACCGGCTCGTACGGCTCCGCCGCCACGTACGGCGCCGGCGGCGGGTAGCAGGCGTTCGTGTACGACCAGACCCGCCCGCGTCCCGGCAGCCTGACCTCGCGGAGCTCCGTGCCGCCGCAGCGGGGGTCGGGGCAGAGGCCGTGCCGCGGTGGGAAGCAGACGGTGCCGCAGTCCGCGCATCTGGTGCCGAGGAGGCGGACGCCGTCGTGGTCGATGGCGAACCAGCCGTCGATCGCAAACGTCATAGCCGGAGTATTACACAAGCGCTTGCTAGGTTACATCCCTTCGCCGCCTGCGCTGCGTCACCAGCACCCGCGCCGACATCGCCGCCACCAGCATCACCATGCCCGCGACCACCGGCGCCCTGGAGGACGGCGGCGCCTCGCAGAAATACGGTTCGGGGGCCGTGCCGCCTGGCGCGGGCACGTCCAGCCGGGCGGCCGCCCGCAGGGCGAGCACTGCGTCGACCACCCCGTGCCCGTAGGCGCGGCTGTGGCCGTCGGCCGGCCGCTTCCTGGTGCCGAGCTCGATGGCCCGCCGCACGTGGTACGGCGACAGGCTCGGATGCGCCGACCTGATCAGGGCCGCGACGCCCGCGACCATGGCCGCGGCCGAGCTGGTGCCGTCTCCGATCACGTACGAGCGGCGCCCGTCGGCCGTCACGATCTCCGTGCCCGGCGCGACCACCGAGACGTAGTCCTGCCTGTTGGAGAACCCGGCCACCGCGAGCCGCCGGTCCACGGCGCCGACGGCGATCACGCCGGGGTAGGCGGCGGGGAAGTTCTTCCTGTTGGCGGCGGCGCCGTCGTTGCCCGACGAGGCCACGAGCACGGCGCCCCTGGCGATCGCGTACTGGACGGCCTCCTCCTCCGTCGCCGAGCCCTCCCAGGCGCCTCTGCCGCCGCCGAGCGACATGCTGATCACTTCGGCGCCGTGGTCGGCCGCGTAGCGGATGCCCCTGGCCAGAGCGTTGCGCCCGCCCGAGCGCTGCTTCTTGCGCTGCGGGTCGCCGTTGTCCAGTGTGACCCTGACGGACAGCACCCTGGCCGCCGGCGCCACCCCGAGTACGCCGCCCTCGCGCTCGTCGCCGTGCCCGCGACCGGCGATCAGGCTGGCCATGGCGGTGCCGTGGCGCCCCCACCGGTGCGGGCTCCCGACCACCCCGGTCAGGTCGGGCCCCTGGATCACGGCGCCCGCCAGGTCGGGGTGGCGGCCGTTCACACCCGTGTCGAGCACGGCCACCACGACGCCCGCGCCCTTGCTCGTCCGCCAGGCATCGGGCAGTCGCATCGCGCCGAGCTGCCACTGGCCGGCCCGCGCGACCCGGTCGACGTCGTTGGAGGCGCTCGGAGCGGCGGCGCCCAGCACCGTGCCCACCGCCAGCGTTGTCACCAGGGCGGGCACGATGATCCTGCTCATCTGGTCAGCGCCCGGTGCAGTGCCGTCGCGAGCCGGCCCGCGGCGGCGCTCAGCCGCGGCTCGACCCCGTCGCCCGGCTGGTACGGCCGCCCGTCGGCGTAGCCCGCGGCCACCGCCACCACGTAGCGCCCGCCGGGCCGCAGCACCATCCCGGTGACGTACTGACGGTCGCCGAACCGCTCTGCCGGGCCGCCGGGGAAGGCCAGGGGCCGCACGGTCGCGGGCCGCCCGGCGCTGGAGGAGAGAGGCGGCGGGCCGTCGACCACGGCGACGCCCACGGTGGCGACGTAGGTGCCGGTGCTGTCGGCGTACGTCGCGCGTAAGGCGGTGCGGCAGCCGGGTCCCACGGCCGAGGGCTGGAACGCGGCCGGGCAGGGCGCCTCGGGGGCGACCCCGGCCAGCACGTACGTGACCCGCGCCCCTGACGGGCTGAGGCCTGGCACGGCGAAGGGGAAGACCCTCATCACCGGCCGGACGGGCCGGCGTTCGGGCGTGGGAGGCTCCGGGGCGGGCAGGAGCGCGGACAACATCGAGAGCAGGACAACAGGAAACTGGTGCACGTCGACCTCGAAGGGGAGGGGGAGGGGACGTTTGACCCGCATTCTGACACGCGACCGCTGAGCCAGCCCGACGCTTCAGTAAACAGACCGATACGCGGAGTAATTCCGATCTGTGGCTTTCGCCCTAAGAGAGGGGGGAAAGCCGGACATGTGCTCCGGGCGGGAGCCCCAGGCGCTGCGCCGCGTCACCGGAGTTCACGGCGATCGCGATCAGCCCCGCCGAGTCCGCGAACGCCACAAGTTCTCCGGGCGGCACGGCCGAGAACGTCTCCCGGTACGGCAGCGAGAGCTGCCGCCGCCCCAGCCGCACCCCCAGCGTGTCGCCCACGCGCACGCCCAGCGCATGCAGGTCGCCCGCCGCGATCGACAACTGTGTGTTGCCGTAGCGGTCGACCGAGACGACCTCGCCCTCCACCGAGCCCTCGCGCAACTGGGAGGTCGGCTCCGGCAGCGAGACCAGCCTGCCGACCGGGATCTCCGGGCCCAGCTCCGCCGGGCTCAGCCCGCCGCACAACCGCGCGGCGACCGGCGCGAACACGTCGCGCCCGGGAAACGTGGGCGAGACCGGCCGCAGGAAGTGCTGCTCGTTGCTGATCTCGTGGGCCGCCTGCGCGCCGCCGCCGGCGTGCACCGCCCACGACAGCAGCCCGTTGTCGGGCCCGATGAACACCCGGCCGCCCGCCTCGACGGCGACCGCGCGCCTGGAGGCGCCCGCCCCCGGATCGACCGCGGCGATGTGGATGCCCGCAGGGAGGTACGGGATGGTCTGGGCGAGCACGGCCGCGCCGCGTCGTACGTCTCCCGCGGGGATCAGGTGGCACACGTCGATCACCCTGGCCTCGGGGGCGATCCCGGCGATCACTCCATGGCAGGCCGCCACATAGCCGTCTTCGAGCCCATAGTCCGTGAGCAGCGTGATTACTGAGGTCACATTTGGTGACTGTACGTCTGTCGAACCGCCATGAACAGCAGCGCGCCGCACATTACGATGGCGACGGGCCGCGTGCGTGCGACATGATCGTCACACGCCCCTTTCGAGGAGGACACCATGGGAGCACCGCTCAGCGGTGACAATGCTGCCCAGGAGCCGTCCCACCGGCAATCACTCTCACAACGCGATCACGAGCTCCTCGCCTTCGAGCGCCAGTGGTGGCGCCACGCGGGCGCGAAGGAGCAGGCCATCAAGGAGACCTTCGGGTTCTCCGCCACGCGCTACTACCAGCTGCTCGGCGAGCTGATCGACAGACCGGAGGCGCTCGAGCAGGACCCCATGCTGGTCAAGAGGCTGCGCAGGTTACGCTCCACCCGTCAGCGTGACAGGGCCGCCAGAAGGCTGGGCATGCGCCCCTGACCGGCTGGGT
Organism: Nonomuraea diastatica; assembly: GCF_004349015.1. Taxonomy (NCBI): domain Bacteria; kingdom Bacillati; phylum Actinomycetota; class Actinomycetes; order Streptosporangiales; family Streptosporangiaceae; genus Nonomuraea; species Nonomuraea diastatica. Next base: position 20,812 of record NZ_SMKP01000069.1, on the reverse strand, counting down.
ACGGCAGCCGCGTGAGGAACATCCCTGGAATGGAAGCGATCTTGAGCGATCCGGCAGGCGCCGTGATCGGGCTCGACTTCGACGGGACGCTGTCGCCGATCGTGCCCGATCCCGCCGAGGCCGTGATCCACCCGAAGGCGCCCGAGGTTCTCGCCGAGCTGGGCGCCCACGTCCTCGCGGTGGTCATCGTGACCGGCAGGCCCGCGGCCACCGTGCTGGAGCTGGGGCCAGGGCTGACCGGCGTGCCGGGGCTGGTCGTGCTCGGACACTACGGGTTCGAGCGCTGGGAGCACGGCCGCGTCTCCGCGCCCCCGCCCCCCGCCGGCGTGCCGCGCAGCGAGGCCGAGCTGCCGCTGCTGCTCGACTCGCTGGGCGTCGAGGGCGTGACCGTCGAGGACAAGGGCAGGGCCGTGGCCGTGCACACCCGGCGCAGCCCCGACCCCGACGGCACCCTCGCCAAGCTGCGCGAGCCGCTGGCCAAGCTGGCCGAGAAGCATGGCCTGGTGGTCGAGCCCGGCCGCTACGTCCTGGAGTTGCGCCCGCCGGGCATGGACAAGGGCCAGGCGCTCAGCCTGTTCCTGGCCGAGCGGGTCGCGAGGTCCGTCCTGTTCGCCGGCGACGACCTCGGCGACCTGGCCGCGTACGACGCCGTCGACGCCTCCAACCTGCCCGGCGTGACCGTGTGCAGCGGCTCCGCCGAGGTGACGGCGCTGGCCGAGCGGGCCGACATCGTGGTGGACGGCCCCGACGGGGTGGTGGCGCTGCTCGGCGAGTTGGCGTCCGCGTTCAGCCGTTCGTAAGCGGCCGCCGCTACGGTCGTGCACATGCCGAAACGCCATCTCGCCGTCGCGACCGCGGTCGCCGCCGCGCTCCTCGCCGCTCCGCTGCCCGCCGAGGCAGGCTCCGCGCGGACGCTCACGCTCAGGGGCGGGCTGACGCTCCGGCTGCCCGCCACGTGGAAGGTCCACAAGGTCGAACCCGGCTGGACGCGCGTGGTGACCGGCAAGTGCGCCGAGCCCAAGGGCGGCTACGGCACTCCCGGGTGCGACGGCTTCTGGATCCTCGGTCCGAAGGCCATCGAGAAGGGCGACGAGCTCTTCCGGCCGTACACCGGGGCCTCGGCCTTCTACCCCGCCACCGACGTGCAGCGCTGCCCGCACAACGGCAAGTGGGGGCAGCGGCTCGGCGCGGCCAGGGCGAAGGGACTGCGCCAGGTCGGGCCCGGCCACCGGGCCGCCTACCGCGAGTGGAGGGCCGCCTGCGTCTCCTACTCCAACGGCCAGGTGAGGTCGCGCTACGTGCAGCGCGAGTGGCATCTGCCGAAGACCGGCATCCTGGTCGTCGACCAGTGGAGCACGCCGGGGTTGTCCGGCGTGCTCCAGCGTGCCCGCTGGAGCTGAGCCCTCAGGCGAGGGCGTCGAGCTGGGCCTCCAGCCACTTCTGCGGCGGCAGGGCGGTGGCCGCCGCGTGCAGCTTGTCGCGGCGCGTCCGCCGCTCGTCCTCGGGCATGACGAGCGCGTCGTGCAGCGCGGTGGCGGTGCCGCTGATGTCGTAGGGGTTGACCAGGAGCGCGTGGGAGCCCAGCTCGGCCGCCGCGCCCGCCTCCCTCGACAACACCAGCGCGCAGCGCGGCGACAACACGGGGCCCTCCTTGGCCACCAGGTTCATGCCGTCGCGGATGGGGTTGACCAGCAGCACGTCGGCCATCCGGTACGCGGCCAGCGAGCGCGGATAGTCGTCGTTGACGTTGAGGATCAGCGGGTCCCAGTCTTCCGTGGCGTATGCGTCCTCGATCTGCTGGGCGCAGCGCTGCACCGACGCGGTGTATTCGCGATATTCCGGCAGGTCGTGCCGGCTCGGGTAGGCGAAGGCCAGGTGCACGACCCGGCCGTGCCACTCGGGGTGGGAACCGAGGAACTCTCCGTAGGCGACCAGGCCGCGCACGATGTTCTTCGACAGCTCGGTGCGGTCGATGCGGACGATCAGCCTGCGGTCGCCCACCTGCTCCTTCAGGGCGGTCATGTGCGACTCGACGTCGGGCTCGCAGGCCCGCTCCCAGAGGGCGGCGCCGTCCACGCCGAGGCTGTGCACGCCGATGCGGGTCGTCCTGCCGTCGTGGGTGACGCTGCGCCCGACGCGGTCGGCCTCGGCGCCCAGCAGCGCCTCGCAGCAGTCCATGAACGCCTGCGCCCACCTGTCGGTGAGGAACCCGGCGTGATCGGCCCCCAGAATGCCCTCCAGGACCTCGCGCGCCACCTCGTCGGGCAGCAGGGAGAAGTATTCCGGCGGTGCCCACGGCGTGTGGCTGAAGTGGGCGATGCGAAGGTCCGGTCGCTCGGCGCGGAGCATCGCCGGGGTCAGGGTCAGGTGGTAGTCCTGCACCATCACCCTGGCCTCGTGGCCGGCCTCCTCGGCCAGCGCCAGCGCGAACGCGCCGTTGTAGTCGCGGTAGGACTCCCACTCGCGCCCGAACTTGGTGCCGAAGAGAGGCGCGTTGGGGATGTCGTAGAGCAGGTGGTTGACGAACCACAGCGTGGAGTTGGCCACGGCGTTGTAGGCGCGGTGGAAGGTGGCGGGCGGGATGTCGAGCATGCGCAGCGGGCCGGTGTCGTAGCCGGCCTGGTCGATGCGGCCGCCGGGGGCCAGGTGCACGGCGCTGCGGTCACCGTCGGACAGCGCCGCGCAGACCCACAGGACGCCGTCCTTGGCCACGCCGGACAACCCCGACACCAGCCCCCCGCCGCCGCGCCGCAGGGTCAGCTCACCGTCGTCGGAGACGGTGAAGGAGACGGGGCCGCGGTTGGAGGCCACCAGGACGTTGTTCACCGCGCCCGCTCCGGCCGGGCGGGCCGCCCGCAGGGCGGTGAGCTGGTGTGAGACCTCAAGGAGACTCCTTCCGACTGGCGTGTCGGCGTAGACGGAACCACACTGATCATCGTGGGGATCGGCCCATCGGAAAAGGAAGGATGCCAACAAGGCTCCCTACGACCATAGGATCCCAGCTATGGCGCTTGATGAGCTAACCGAGGAACTCGCCCGCTCCGCCGCGGCCGGAGACCACCGTGCTCTTGGCGAACTGCTGCGGCGGATCGAGCCCGATGTGATGCGTCACTGCGCCCGCATCCTGCCCTACCACCAGGACGCCGAGGAGGCCTCCCAAGACACCCTGCTGGCGGTGGCGCGCAACATCGGGCGCTTCGAGGGACGGGCCAGGTTCAGCACCTGGCTGCACATCGTGACGGCCAACTGCGCGCGGACCACCTACCGGTCGCTCAAACGCCGGGCGGCCGAGCAGAGCTCGGACGAGCTGCCGATGCAGAAGCCCGACGTGCGGCGCGTCAGCGTGATCGCGGGCTCGCGGCTCGACCTGCTCGACGCCATGGAGGCGCTGGAGGCCGACAAGCCGGATCTGGCGCAGGCCCTGGTTCTGCGCGACATCGTCCAGCTCGACTACAACGAGGTGGCCGACCAGCTCGGCATCCCGCTCGGCACCGCGAAATCGCGCATCCACCAGGCGCGCAAATATGTTCAGGGTGTGCTGGGAGACGACTATCGCTGAGATCATCCGTCTCAGGATCTGAGACGGGAGGACGTTTCCGCCACGTGGGCGGGTAGAGTCCGTTGCAACAACTGAATATTGCTCATCCAGAGGGGTGGAGGGACCGGCCCTGCGAAGCCCCGGCAACCCTCCCGGCTTGTGACTCGCGACCTGGCGAGGCCGACCGGGACAAGGTGCCAATTCCGGTCTGAGGTCAAGGTGGCCGCAGACGAAGATGAGGGAAGGCCTCGCTTCATGTCGCTCGATTTCGGTCCCGCCGTCGGTCTGTCCTGCCGCGAGTGCGGCGCGCGTTACCCGCTCGGTCCGAGCTTCGCCTGTCAGGAGTGTTTCGGGCCGCTCGAAGCGGCCTACGAGTTCGGCGAAGTGACCCGCGTGGCCATCGAGTCGGGCCCCGCCAACATCTGGCGCTACCGCTCGCTGCTGCCCGTGCCGGTCGACGTCGCCGACAAGCCCAACATGAACCCCGGGTGGACCAAGCTGGTCAAGGCCGGCAACCTCGGACGGGCGCTCGGCATCAGATCTCTCCACGTCAAGGACGACTCGGGCAACCCCACCCACTCCTTCAAGGACCGCGTGGTCGCCATGGCCGTCGAGGCGGCCCGCAACTTCGGCTTCCACACGCTCTCCTGCTCCTCCACGGGCAACCTCGCGGGCGCGGTGACGGCCGCCGCGGCGCGGGCCGGGCTGGAGGCGTGCGTGTTCATCCCGGCCAACCTCGAAGAAGCCAAGATCGCCATGGCCCGGGTGTTCGGCGGCCGGCTGATCGGCATCGAGGGCACCTACGACGACGTCAACAGGTTCTGCTCCGAGCTGATCGGCGACCCGCTCGGTGACAAGTGGGGGTTCACCAACATCAACCTGCGGCCTTACTACGCCGAGGGCTCCAAGACGCTCGCGTACGAGATCGCCGAGCAGCTCGGGTGGCGGTTGCCCGAGCAGATCATCATCCCCATCGCCTCGGGCTCGCAGCTCACGAAGATCGACAAGGGCTTCAAGGAGCTGGTGGCGCTGGGGCTGGTCGAGGACACGCCCTACAAGATCTTCGGGGCGCAGGCGGCCGGGTGCTCACCGGTGTCGACCGCCTACAAGGCGGGGCACGACGTCGTGCAGCCGGTCCGGCCCGACACCATCGCCAAGTCGCTGGCCATCGGAAACCCCGCCGACGGGCCGTACGTGCTGGACATCGCGCGGCGGACCGGAGGGGGCGTCGAGGACGTCACGGATGCTGAGATCGTGGCCGCCATCAAGCTCCTGGCCTCGGCGGAGGGCATCTTCGCCGAGACCGCGGGCGGCGTGACCGTGGGCGTGCTGAAGAAGCTCACCGAGACCGGGCAACTCGACCCGGATGCCGAGACCGTGGTGCTGAACACCGGTGACGGCCTCAAGACGCTCGACGCGATCAGCGGCGACGCCAGACCCACGGCCGTGATCAAGCCCTCCCTCGACGCGTTCCGCGCGACTGTCTGAGAACCAGGAAAGGCGAGTTAAACCATGAGCGTTTCTGTGCGGATTCCCACCATTCTGCGCACCTACACCGGGGGCAACGCGGAGGTCAGTGGCGAGGGCGCGACTCTTCGTGACGTGCTGGCCACGCTGGACTCTGACTACCCGGGTATCGGCGCGAGAATTCTGGATGAATCGGGCAAGATTCGGCGTTTTGTCAACGTTTATGTGGGGGAAGAGGACGTCCGATTTGCCCAGGGGCTGGACACCCCGGCGCCGGACGGCACCCAGATCTCCATCATCCCCGCCGTCGCCGGCGGGTGAGTGCGGCAGATCACACTTCGGCGAGGGCGCCCCTTGTGGGCGCCTTCTTCTTTTCCCAACAATTCAACGTTGAACCGTCGATGAGAGGAAATGCGCAGTTTGCGGATTGACTCTGTTGCCAAACCCCGTGCCACAGGTATGGTCGAGGGCGATCGCCTGGCTGATTTTCTGTTAAGTCAGGCGATTACGGGTCTCGCGGAGGAATGGGCGAGGTCTGGGAGCCCAGTAAGAGGAGTCGGAAGTGGCGCAGGGCACCGTCAAGTGGTTCAACGCGGACAAGGGCTATGGCTTCATCGCGGTAGACGGTGGTAAGGATGTATTCGTCCATTACTCAGCGATCATGATGGACGGGTATCGCTCTCTCGAACAGGGACAGCGTGTCGAGTTCGAGATCACGCAAGGCCAGAAGGGGCCGCAGGCGGAGTCCGTCAGGACGGTCTGATTCACCGCACTGGTATGCACCGGCGGGTTCGCGCGGCAGCGCAGTCCGTGCGAACCGTCACCTTTCTTTCGTCGATCCTGGTACGGCGAGCCGTGCGCGCGAACCGCGGCCAGCGGTGCGCCCGCGGGGCGGCTCGCCGGACAGACGACTGACCTGGGGGGAAGAGCCGGCACGGGCGAGTTCGCTTGCACTCGGCAGGGTAGAGTGCTAAACAGTTCGTTGGCACTCTGTGCAGCAGAGTGCCAACACCGGATCGAGACGATGGGGTCTGCCGAACGGAGATGCTGACCCATGCCGTCGCGGGCGTCGGCTCGGTCCACGACAAGCCACCCTGCATCTGGGAGGTCTAGCCTTATGGCAGCCAAGATGATCGCGTTTGACGAGGACGCCCGGCGCGGTCTCGAGCGCGGTATGAACCAGCTCGCCGACGCCGTCAAGGTGACCCTGGGCCCCAAGGGGCGCAACGTCGTGCTGGAGAAGAAGTGGGGCGCTCCCACGATCACCAACGATGGTGTGTCCATCGCCAAGGAGATCGAGCTCGAGGACCCGTGGGAGAAGATCGGCGCGGAGCTGGTCAAGGAGGTCGCCAAGAAGACGGACGACGTCGCCGGCGACGGCACCACGACCGCCACCGTGCTCGCCCAGGCGCTGGTGCGTGAGGGCCTGCGCAACGTGGCCGCCGGCGCCAACCCGATGGCTCTGAAGAAGGGCATCGAGGCGGCCGTCGAGCGGGTCAGCGAGGAGCTCTCCAAGCTGGCCAAGGACGTGGAGACCAAGGAGCAGATCGCTTCGACCGCCTCCATCTCCGCCGCCGACCCCGAGATCGGCGCGCTCATCGCCGAGGCGATGGACAAGGTCGGCAAGGAAGGCGTCATCACCGTCGAGGAGAGCAACACCTTCGGCCTCGAGCTCGAGCTCACCGAGGGCATGCGCTTCGACAAGGGCATGACGTCGATGTACTTCGTCACCGACTCCGACCGCATGGAGGCCGTGCTCGAAGATCCCTACATCCTGATCGTCAACGGCAAGGTCTCCGCCAACAAGGACCTGCTGCCGCTGCTCGACAAGGTCGTGCAGTCGGGCAAGCCGCTGCTGATCATCGCCGAGGACGTCGAGGGCGAGGCCCTGGCGACCCTGGTGGTCAACAAGATTCGCGGCCTGTTCCGCTCCGTGGCCGTCAAGGCCCCGGGCTTCGGCGACCGCCGCAAGGCCATGCTCAACGACATCGCGATCCTGACCGGTGGTCAGGTCATCGCCGAGGAGGTCGGCCTCAAGCTCGAGACCGCCACCCTCGACCTGCTGGGCCGTGCCCGCAAGGTGGTCGTGACCAAGGACGAGACGACGATCGTCGACGGCGCCGGTGACGCCGAGCAGATCTCCGGCCGGGTCAACGAGATCCGCGCCGAGATCGAGCGCACCGACTCCGACTACGACCGCGAGAAGCTCCAGGAGCGGCTGGCCAAGCTGGCCGGCGGCGTGGCCGTCATCAAGGCGGGTGCGGCGACCGAGGTCGAGCTCAAGGAGCGCAAGCACCGCATCGAAGACGCCGTCCGCAACGCGAAGGCTGCCGTCGAGGAGGGCATCGTCCCGGGTGGTGGCGTGGCGCTGCTGCAGGCCGGTGCCAAGGCGTTCGACAAGCTGGAGCTCAACGGCGACGAGGCCACCGGTGCGGCGATCGTGAAGAAGGCTCTCGAGGAGCCGCTGAAGCAGATCGCGGTCAACGCCGGCCTCGAGGGCGGCGTCGTGGTCGAGCGCGTGCGCAACCTCACCCCGGGTGAGGGTCTCAACGCCGCGTCGGGCGAATACGTCAACATGTTCGAGGCCGGCATTCTCGACCCGGCCAAGGTGACGCGCTCGGCGCTGCAGAACGCCGCCTCGATCGCGGCGCTCTTCCTCACCACCGAGGCCGTCATCGCCGAGAAGCCGGAGAAGACCCCGGCCGCTCCTGCCGGCATGCCCGGCGGCGGCGACATGGACTTCTAGGTCCTGTTCGCGGCGCACGTCCCAAAAGAGCGGCCCGGTTTTCCGGGCCGCTCTTGTTTTTGTTTCCCTGCCATTACGTTTCGCAATTGAACTGCTACTTCGAGTGAGAAAGGGTGGTCACCACATCACCTCATCGAAGGAGCAGAAAATTGTTCTCCCGCAGTAAGCGCATGCTGGGCGTCGCTGTTCTCGGCCTTGCCTCCGTGACCCTCACGGCCGTTCCCGCGCATGCCAGTGACCCGGTCGTCTTCACCAGCACCGTGACCCGGAGCACGTCGCTGTGCGCGCTTCAGGCATGGGTGCCGCTGCTCGGCAACCTGCAGTCGGTGGTAAGGACCTGCGACTAGCGCCCACGGGAAAGGCGCCCCACCAGCGTGAGGTGGGGCGCCTTTCCCGTCGTCAGACCCCGTAGTGGGGGATGATATGGCCGCGGGCCAGGGTGTTGGCGGTGATGTTGAAGCCCACTACCGCCGGGCTGGTGCCGCTGTCCACGCCGAGCGAGTCGACCCCCAGCGCGTGGACCGTGAAGACGTAGCGGTGCGGGTCGCCAGGAGGCGGGGCGGCGCCGCCGTAGTCTTTGGTGCCGTAGTCGTTGCGGGCGTGCACCGCGCCCGCCGGCAGACCCTTGAACTCCGGAGCCGTGCCCGCGCCCGTCGGCAGCTCGGTGACCGAGGCAGGAACGTCGAAGAGCACCCAGTGCCAGAAGCCGCTGCCGGTGGGGGCATCGGGGTCGAAGCAGGTGACGGCGTAGGAGCGGGTCTCGGCGGGAGCGCCGGACCAGCGTAGCTGGGGCGAGAGGTTCTGGCCGGTCATGCCCCAGTCGTTGAAGACATGGAGGTCGTTGAGCCGCTCGCCGTCCTGGAGGTCGTCGCTCTCCACCACGAGCGCGGGGACCGACGGCAGGTGTTCATGGGGAAGGGGTGCTGGCACGGCATCCTCCTAGGTTGAGAGCTCCTTGCCCAGCCATCCTAGAAGCGGCCGTGCCGGACGCCCGTCAGCCCGCCAGCTGTGGCGGCAGCGCCTTGTCGTGCAGGACCGTCAGCGAGGTCACCGCCCGGGTCAGGACCACGTACAGTCTGGCCAGGCCGCGAGGCTCGGCCGCGACGATGTCGGCGGGCTCCACGACGACGACGTGGTCGTACTCCAGGCCCTTGGCGAGGGTCGCGGGCACGATGAGCAGGCGGTGTTCCTCGGTCGAGTCGGGGTCGAGAACGGCATGGGGGAGGCCGGCGAGGGACTCGGAGACCGCGGCGACCATTGTGTCAGGGGCGATGACGCCGATCGAGCCCTCCCTGGCCAGGGCCTCCCTGGCGGCCTCGGCGACCGAGCCGCCCTCGCGCACGGTGAGAGACCCGGCGCCGGGCCGCAGCGACTGCGGGGCGGCCAGGTCGGGGGCGATCGAGGGGAGCAGGCGGGCCGCGTAGTCCAGGACCTCCCTCGGCACGCGGAAACCGAGCGTCAGCTCCGTGATCTCGCCCTCGCGCTGGCCCAGGTGGTCGAGCACCGAATCCCACGAACGCGTCGACCACGGCGTGGTGCCCTGGGCGAGGTCGCCGAGCACGGTGGCCGAGCCGTTGCGGCAGCGGCGGCCGAGGGCGCGCAACTGCATCTCGGACAGGTCCTGGGCCTCGTCGACCACCAGGTGGCCCAGCGATGGCGTGCGTTCCATCAGGTCGCGGAGCTCGTCGAGGAGCGCGGCGTCGGCGGCCGACCATTTGGCGGACTTCCAGCTCCGGTACGGCTTCCGCCACAGGAGCATTTCCTGCTCTTCAGGCGACAAATCTGATTTAGCGGCTCGCGCCAGGAATTCCGAATCTGACAGCAAGCGGTGGAGGACCTGTTCGGGCGTCAGTTTGGGCCAGACCGCGTCCACGAGTTGTTTCACCGGTTTCGACCGGGCCACCGCGTCCTGCACCCGGTCGTCGGGCGACTCGCCGCGCTGCTCCATGCGTACGAGGACCATGTGGGCCAGCCGCTGCGCCAGCGCCGCCCGGCCGGGGTTGTACCGCGTGGTGCCGCGCAGGGAGGCCACGATCTCGCGTACTTCGTAGTCGGCCACCCGGTGCCGGTAGGCGCCCTTGGTGTAGACGAGGCCCTCTTCCGGTTTCACGATGTGCAGCCAGAGCGCGCGTTCGAGCAGCGCCGCCATCCTGGCGTCGCCCTTCACCGCGGCCACCATCGGGTCCTCGGGCGCGGCGTGCTCGCCGAGCAGGCCGGCCACCGTGGTCTGGTCGACCTTGACCTCGCCGAGCGCGGGCAGCACCGAGGAGATGTAGGACAGGAACGCCCGGTTGGGTCCGACGATCATCACGCCCGACCTGGCCAGCCGCTCGCGGTGGGTGAACAGCAGGTAGGCGGCGCGGTGCAGGCCGACGGCGGTCTTCCCGGTGCCGGGGGCGCCCTGCACGCACACCGTCTGGGCCAGGGTGGAGCGGACGATCTCGTCCTGGTCGGGCTGGATCGTGGCGACGATGTCACGCATCGGGCCGGTGCGGGGGCGTTCGATCTCCTCGGTGAGGATCCTGGACGGGCCGATCTCGACGCCTTCGCGGAGTGGCTCGTCCTCGAACGCGGTCAGCGCCCCGCCGTGGTAGCCGAAACGGCGCCGGCGCGCGATCCCCATGGGGTCGGCGGGACTGGCCTGGTAGAACGCGCGGGACACCGGCGCGCGCCAGTCGATGACCAGCGGCCTGCTGTGGCCGTCGTGCACGTGGCGGCGCCCGACGTAGATCGTGCCGGGCAGGTCGTCGCCCTCCTCCTCGTGCTCATGGTCGCGACCGCTGCGTTGCTCGCCGGCGCCTTCGCCGCTCTCTCGTCGCGAGCTCTTCCGCTCCGCGCGGTCGAGTCGGCCGAAGAACAGCGGGGTGTCGGGATGGTCGGCGAGTGCGGCCACCCGCTGGTCGAGCAGCGACTGGAGGATCTGCTGCGACACCCAGTCGCCGGCCGCGTCGGACGAGAGGGACTGGGCGTGGGTGCGCATGGCTTTGAGCGCGGCTCGGGACTCGGCCAGGTGGGCCTGCTCGGCGGCGAGCACGTCGGTGGGTATGTCGGGGGCAAGTTGGTGTGCGGGCATGCGGAAGCGCCTCCCTGGTTGAAGGACGGAGGTGGTTACAGGCAGCGAATCCGCCAGTTTAGTCGCCACGATTGGGGGCTTCCAAAGCATTTAGCTCCGGCGGTGCGGGTACGCATAGGTGGTGGTGCGGGTCCGGCTCCGCTTCTCGCCGATCATCCCCACGATCGCGAGCTTCCTTCTGGCGGCGTTGTGGGGGCTCTCGGTGTTCGCGGGGTGGGGACTGCAGGCGTTCTGCGCCGGTGGCGAGTCGATGGCGACGTGCTCGCAGCGTCTCGGCACGGTCTCCACGTTGTCGGGGGTGTTCGCGGTGGTCGCAGCGTGCTGCACGGTGGCGGCCTGGCTGCTGCCGTGGTCGCGGCACGACCCGCGGACGTTCGGCCACCTGATGGGCGCAGGCGTGTTGTGCTGGATCGTCGCGGGGGGCGTGCTCTTCGTCGGCGGTCTGCTGGTCAGGTAGGGGGGCAGATCCGCTTGCAAGGGATCAAGCTCGGAATACCGAAATATTCGGGCATATCAGGTGGGTTTGTCGGATCATGGGGGTATGTCGCAGGCGGCGTGATAGTACGCAGGTGAGGGGGGTGGTTCGATTGTCTTCGACCCGCGGAGTCTCGTGGACGTGAAGCCACGCTGATGCCCGGCCGCTCGGGCGAGCGGCTGGGCATGACCGCCGGCATCGCCGTCACACGCCGCCGAGCACGTCGTCGGCGTCGATGATCTGGTATGCGTACCCCTGCTCGGCGAGGAACCGCTGCCGGTGCGCCGCGAACTCCTGGTCGACCGTGTCGCGGCTGACCACCGTGTAGAACCGGGCGCCCCCGCCGTCGGCCTTGGGCCGCAGCACGCGCCCGAGCCGCTGCGCCTCCTCCTGGCGCGAGCCGAACGTCCCCGACACCTGGATCGCGATGGCCGCCTCGGGCAGGTCGATGGAGAAGTTGGCCACCTTCGACACCACCAGCACCTGGATCTCCTTGTCGCGGAAGGCCTGGTAGAGGCGCTCGCGCTCCTTGACCCGGGTCTCGCCTTTGATGACTGGCGCGGTGAGGTGCTCGCCGAGCTCGTCGAGCTGGTCGATGTACTGGCCGATGACCAGCACCTGCTCTCCCAGATGGCGGCGGACCAGCGCCTCGGTCACCTGCGTCTTGGACGGCGTGGTCGCGCAGAAACGGTAGCGCTCCTCCGACTCGGCCATCGCGTACGCCAGCCGCTCGTCGTCCGTGAGCGTGACCCGCACCTCGACGCAGTCGGCCGGCGCGATCCAGCCCTGGTTCTCCATCTCCTTCCAGGGTGCGTCGTAACGCTTGGGACCGATCAGCGAGAACACGTCGCCCTCGCGGCCGTCCTCGCGCACCAGCGTCGCGGTCAGCCCGACCCGCCTGCGCGCCTGCAGGTCGGCGGTCATCCGGAAGATCGGGGCGGGCAGCAGGTGCACCTCGTCGTAGACGATCAGGCCCCAGTCGCGGGCGTCGAACAACTCCAGATGGCTGTAGACGCCCTTCCTCCTGGTGGTCATCACCTGGTAGGTGGCGATGGTGACCGGGCGGATCTCCTTCTTCGTGCCGGAGTATTCGCCGATCTCGTCCTCGGTCAGCGACGTGCGCTTGAGCAGCTCGGTCTTCCACTGGTGGGCGGAGACCGTGTTCGTCACCAGGATCAGCGTGGTGGCCTGGGCGTGCGCCATGGCGGCCGCGCCGACGAGCGTCTTGCCCGCGCCGCACGGCAGCACGACCACGCCGGAACCGCCGTGCCAGAAGGCGTCGGCCGCCTCCTGCTGGTAGGGGCGCAGGGTCCAGCCGTCCTGCTTCAGCGTGATCGGGTGCTGCTCCCCGTCGACGTAGCCGGCCAGGTCTTCGGCGGGCCAGCCCAGCTTGAGCAGGGCCTGCTTGACGTTGCCCCGGTCGCTCGGGTGCACGATCACGGAGTCGGGGCCGAGCCGCTCGCCCAGCATCGGCTGGATCTTCTTGGAGCGCAGCACCTCCTCCAGCACGGCCCGGTCGGTGGAGGTCAGCACCAGGCCGTTGACCGGGTCCTTCTCCAGCCGCAGGCGGCCGTAGCGCGCCATGGTCTCGGCGACGTCGACCAGCAGGGCGTGCGGCACCGGGTAGCGGCTGAAGCTGATCAGCGCGTCGATGACCTGCTCGGCGTCGTGTCCCGCCGCGCGGGCGTTCCACAACGCCAGCGGGGTGACGCGGTAGGTGTGCACGTGTTCGGGGGCGCGCTCGAGCTCGGCGAACGGCGCGATCGCCTTGCGGCACGCGTCGGCCCTCTCGTGGTCGACTTCGAGCAGCAGCGTCTTGTCGGATTGGACGATCAGCGGTCCGTCGCTCACTGGACACCTACGGTGTGGATGGCCCGTTCTTCAGAGCGGGGAGGAAACGCGGAATGGTCGGACATCCTGGTGGTCTCCTGGGTTTGTCGGTGATGATCGGTAGGTCGATCGGTGCGTCTCGCTACCGGCTTCAGCCCTCGCCTGCCCAGGAGGCAGTGTTGCTGGAGCATCGCAGGCGTGCCCGGTTCGCACGCGACTCCCAGCGTATCTCTCCGTGGAGATGGTTCGCGGCGTCGGCTGAAAGGCTGAGCCTGGTCAGTCGTCGAGATAGCCGTTGAGGCCCAGGAAGAGGATCGTGCCGATGCCCAGCACGAAGCCGACCCCGAACAGGACCCAGCTCCAGATCACCATCGTGCGGGCGGTGTGCGGCTCGTTGCGCGCCTTGCTCAGCGCCAGCCCCGCGAGGATCGCGCCCGGCAGGCCCAGGACGTTGCAGCAGGAGACGAGCGCGAGGAGGTTGAGCACGAGCGAGACGATCGCGTTGGCGAGCGGGCCGTCGTTGCGCGGAGGCGGCGGATAACCGTAGCCGTAGCCGTACTGCGGGGGCGGCTGGTCGCCGTAGGGCGCGCCGTACGGTTGGTACGGATAGCCCGATGGGTCTTCCTGGCTCATGGTCACCTCCAGACAGGTCAACACTTATCACGGAATTGAGGCGCGGCTGACCGAGTGAGCGCACTCGGTCAGCCGTGACGTGGTCGCGGCTCCTCAGCCGAGCAGAGCGCGCAGCGCTTTCCGGTCGAGCTTGAGCACGCTCGTGAACGGGATCGAGTCGGCGAACCTCACTTCCCGCGGATGTCTCACCCTGCCGACCCGGTCGCGGGCCCACGCGATCAGCTCCTCGGCCCCGACCTCGGCGCCCGGCCTGATCTGCACGAACGCCACGACCTCCTCGCCGACGCGCGGGTCGGGACGGCCGACGACGCCCGACAGCACCACGTCGGGGTGCTGGTTGAGCGCGTCCTCCACGTCCCGGGGGAACACGTTGAAGCCGCCGCGGATGATCAGGTCCTTCTTCCTGTCGACGATGTAGAGGTAGCCGTCGTCGTCCACGCAGCCGATGTCGCCCGTACGCAGCTCACCGCCGGCCAGCGCCGTGCCCTCGGGGTCGGGCTCGTGCTCGCCCCAGTAGCCGAGCATCAGCGACTCGCCGGAGACGCAGATCTCACCGATGTCCCCGGTCTCCGTGGCCTCGCCCTCGTTGTCGCGGATGGTGATCGTGTAACCGGGCAGAGGCGGGCCGACGCTGCCGACCTTGCGCCGGTCCGGCGGGTTGAAGGTCGTCACGGCGCTGGTCTCGGTCAGCCCGTAGCCCTCCAGGATCTGCACGCCCGGCATCCTGCGCTCGAACTCCGCCAGCGTCCGCCTGCCGAGCGGGGCCGCGCCGCACGTGAGGAAGGCGAGGTCGGGCAGCGGATGCGACTCCAGCGGTTCGGCGAGGAGCATCTGGATCATGGACGGGACGACCGTGCCATACTGGACGCGCTGCTCGGCGGCCAGCGACAGGAACGCCTTCGGCTCGAACCAGCGCATCAGCACCGTCTGCTGCGGCTCCGTGGCGTGCATCGAGGCGACCGAGATGATCAGCCCGTACGCGTGGGACAGCGGTACGGGCACCAGCGCGCGGTTTCTGCCCTCCTGGCGGGACAGCTCATAGACGGCCCTGGCCACCTGCCACAGGCCCCGGTGGCTCAGCATGACGCCCTTTGCCTTGCCCGTGGTGCCGCCGGTGTACATGAGCGCGGCCAGGTCGCCGGGATCCCTGTGCACGAGCCCGTGCTCGGAGGCCCGTTCCAGCTCGGCCGTGTCCACGAAGATCGGGATGTCGACGGCGGCGGCGCGTACGGTCTCCTCCAGCTCGGGCGAGGTGACGATCGTGCGGGCGCCGCTGTCGTGCAGGATGTGCCGCAGCTCCTCGGGCCCCACCAGGAACACCACCGGCGTCACCACCGCGCCCGCCGCCCACAACGCCTGGTAGAGCAGCGGCACCTCGGGGGAGGTCGCCATCATCACGGCCACCCGGTCGCCGGGCCGGATGCCGGCTTCGACGAATCCGCCGCACATGCGGCGCGCGCGTTCGGCGAGTGCGTGGCTGCGGAGCCACGTCCCTTCGTAGAACATCGCGTCGTGGTCGTCGAAGCGGCTCCATGACTCCTCGGCCAGCCCGCCCAGCGTTTGCTCGGTCACATGCCCAACCTGATGCGAATGACGTTGCGCCGTCAACCCTTGATGTCGCGCCGGGCACCCTTGACCGGCCAATGCGGACGATACTCGCTGGGGTCGGTAAAACGATATAAACCTCCGTCTGTGGCCATTTGTGTTTTCTGCTCGACCTCGATCGTTCCATGGTGGAAGATCTAGGCGAAGGGAGTGGTCGAGGTGTCCCCATAAACCCGCGAGTCGCACGTAAGGCCAGCTCAGAGCGCTGTTGTGACGCTCCGTATCGCCTTCGTGGGAAAAGAAAAAAGTTTTTGATCTTCCATCTTTCCTGTAGACAAGTTTCCAGTCAATCACCGAGGTGGCTTCGTGACCGACACGCCTGAACCAGGCGAGATCGACCTCGACACCATAACGTTCAGTCAGAGCGTCATCGCCGTCAACGACCGGCCGCGCGCCACGACCGATCCGGTCACGCGCGACCTCTGCCGGCGGGAGGCCGACATCCTGCTCCGCTCCTACCGGGAGCCGGGCTGTTTCCCCGAGGCGGTGCGCCGCCTGGCCATGCGGCACCTGCTGGTCCTCGTGGGCGCGGAGGAGACCGGCAAACGCTTGGGGGCCATCGCCCTGCTCTCGCGCATGTCGCTGGCCGAAAGCACGATCACGGTGCTGTCGCCGGCCGCCACCGTCCTGGAGCTGCTCTCCGCGACCGACTACGGGCCCGGGCAGGCGTACGTGCTGCACGACTGGACCGCGGCCGGCGCCGAGCGGATCGAGCTGGTCAACCTCGCCCGCAAGCTGGCCGAGCTGGGCTCCTACCTCGTCATCACCAGGAACGGCGGGCCCTCCCAGGCGGTCGAGGTGGAGCAGCCGTGGTGCGTCCCCGACCCCGGCGAGCTGTTCGACCTCTGCCTGAGCACCTACGGGCCGCGCGCGGGCGCCGGCACCGAGCAGCTGGCCGCCGCCAGGAACCAGGCGCTCACCCTGCCGACGCCCGCCGCGGTGGTCCGCCTGGCCACGCGGCTGGTCCGCGACGGCGAGCCGGCGCGCTGATCGGGGCCAGGCGGACCGCCTCGCCGGGGGACGGCTGAGCCCCGCGTCAGAGGCCGGTCACGCCCGTGATGCGGTGGAGGGCGAAGCGGTGCACGGCGGCTCTGGTCTCGTCGTAGGCGGTCAGGTAGCCGCCCTCCATCCGGGCCGGCTCCAGGATGCGCGAGGTCGCGTTGCCCTGGGAGTCGAGATAGCCGATCCACACACGCACGCCCCGCTTGATCGCCTCCTGCAGGGCCGAGATCGTCGCGGTAGCAGGCCCGCGCGGCACCTGGCCGTTGGGCGCGTCGACGGGCTCGCGCCGCGCCAGGTGCGCCGCGTCGCCGGCCCGCAGCGCGCGTACGGCCGCCGCCGCCACTTCGGGGTCGAGGCCGTTCGACGACGCGATGGTGCGCACCGGCGCCGCGCCCTCGGTACGGCGGCTTTCGAGCTGGGAGACGATCACATCGCCCTCGATCGACTCCGCGACCGGGGCGTACCCCATGGCGCGCAACGAGTCGACGAGCGCCGCCCGCGAGGAGCGGGAGGCGATGACGGTGGGGGCGAGCCGGCGCAGCCGCAGCGCGGCGGAGCGGCGGTCGGCGGTGATCTGGTCGAGCAGCGCCGGGTCGTCACACCGGATGTACGCGCTCGCGGTGCCCACGCGGATGCGGCCGTGCCGCCTGGCCACGTCGGTCACCAGGTAGGACAGCGCCTGTGGCACCGGCGTGGCCGAGTGGCGGCCGAGCACCGACAGCAGCTCTTCCGCGCCGTGCCCCGCGTCGAGCGCCCGGCGTACGGAGCCCTCGCTGAACCGGTAGACCGTGGCCCCGCCCTTCGACTCGACGTCGGCGGTGAGCGTCATCCAGCGGTTGAGCTCGCTGGTCAGCGGACCCGGCGCGACGGCGGTGAGATCGGCCTGGAGCAGCACGTGGTCGACGGGTTCCGGCAGCAGCGGCGCGAGCACCTCGGCCGCGTCGTCGCCCTCGATCAGCGCCCGCCCGTGCCCGGCCAGCGCGCCCAGCCCGGTCATGCCCACCTGCTCGGCCTCACGCAGCGCGAACTCGGTGAGCTGCTCGCGCAGCGGCCCCCGGCGGCGCGGCTGCTCCCACGCCAGCCGTTCGAGCACGGAGTCACGCCCGGGTGCGAGGCCGGGAGCGGAGGCCAGCACCCGAAGCGTGGCCTCCCTGACCCCCGCGGCGGACGAACGGCGCAGGTCGGTGTGGAGGGCGTTGAGCGGCCTGTCGCGGTCGTCGCCGCGTTTGACGGTCGCGCCCGCTTCGCCACTCGCCGGCATCGCTCCGACCGCTCTCTCCCGGCGAGCTCCTGCGCTCCGGTCGCCGACCAGCCCGGGCACCCGGTCCATGCGCAGCCAGGTGGCCGCCAGCGTCATCCACCGGTCGGCGGCCGACCTGACCCGCCACAGGTCATAGCCGGAGGTCGGCAGCCACTCGCCGTCGACGCCGCCGCCGGCCGCGATCAGGCCGGCCGCGTGCGCCACCTCGACGACCAGCGCCGTCACCCATTCGGGCAGGTCGAGCTCGCCCGCCGTGCGTTTCAGGTCGCGTACGCCCAGACCGCCGGTGCGCAGCACGCCCGGCGGATCGACGCCCCATCGCTCGCACAGCTCCTCCACGGACCTGACGAACGAGAACGCCTGCCCGGCCGCCGTGCGGTCGGCCAGCTCCGGGTCGCGCGCCATCCCTTCGAGCGGCGGCGGCGTGGCCGGCAGACCGCGGTGCACACGCCCGCCGCGCAGGTAGAGCCCCACCTCGCGGGGCAACGTCACGCTCTCCTCGCCGGTGGCCGCCAGCAGGCCGCGCGCGAGCAGTTCCTCGATGGGCGAACGGGCCGAGGCCACGCGCACCTCGCGTCTGGCGTTGGGCACCCGTCCGGTCGGCGGGCCCCAGACGAGCTGGTCGAGCGCGCCCCTGGCCTCGGCCGAGACGGCGCCGACGAGCGCGGCGGGCTCGGCCAGCGCCGCCGCCAGCCGCTCCTTGCCCGGCCCATCGGTGCCCGGCGCGACGTCGTCGGCCATCTCCTCCAGGTGCTCGGGCGCGTGGTGCCGGAACGCGTCGACGGCACTCGGGCCGAGCCCCGCCGGGTCTTCGAGCACCTTGCGTACGCCGGGGCCCAGGTCGAGGGCGTCGTCGGGGCCGTAGACCAGGGCGAGGTCGGACAGCCTGCCGAGCGCCTCCGACAGCGCCGGCTCCGGGTCGGCCTGCCCCGTCTCCTGGTCGTCGGCCAGGGCCGCGCCGATGAGGTCGCGCAGCTGCTTCCTGGATGTCGGCCCGGGCTGGACGGCGAGCGTCTCGACGACCGCCAGCGTGAACCGGTCGAGCCGGTCGAGCACCCTGCCGATCGCCGAAGGGCTGGCCGCGCGCGACGCCAGGCCCTCCAGATGTGCGGGCACCGGAGTGATCAGCTCGGGACGCGCGGACACGAGCACCCGCAGCTGTCCGTCGGTGCGTCCCCTGATCCACTCCGTGAACTCCATCGTTGCCATGGTATGTCCACCTCGATTGGGGCAGCATTGCTTGACGTGATTGAGCGAGCCGACCAGCAGGTGCTGAACTACGTCTCCAAGGCGGCCGACGCCGCGCACGGCGTGCTCAGAGCCGACCAGCGGCTCGACTTCGCCAAGCGGCTGCGGGCCAGGATCGAGGTCGAGTTGCGCGGCAGCCGGAAACCGCGCGAGGTGTCGAAGGTGCTGGCCAGGTTCGGCGATCCGGTCGCGCTGGTCGAACGCGAGGCCGGCCGGCTGGCGGCGGCCGGGATCGCGACGCTGCGCTCCAGGCCGCCGGCGGCGCCCACCACCGCGCCGACCTCGACCCCCACCATCGGGCCCACCATCGGGCCCGTCACGACCCCCGCGCCAGGCCCCGCCCCGGCTCTCGGCAACCCGCCGAAGGAGGAGGCCGGCGTCACCCTGCGCTTCGCCGCCGTCGCCGACGACCGTGACCTGCCGCCGGGCGTACGCGAGCACCGCAGGATCGCCCAGGAGCGCCTGACCCGGCGGCCCGGCATGGACCTGCCGTTCGCGGGGCTGCGCAAGGTCGCCATGTTCAGCGCCAACCCGCTGGCCACCGACGGCAGGGACGCCAGGACCATCGTCAAGGAGCACCCGCGCGACGCCGCCGCGATGGTGATCCTGGTGATGGCGGCGCTGCTGGTGCCGTTCGACCTGCCGCCCGTGGCGATCTTCCAGGTGCCGGTCATGGTGTGGGCGCTCGGCGCCGCGCTCGTGTTGTTCGGCGACATCTGGACGATCCGCGACAAGGTCCTCGGCATCGGCGCGCCGATGCTCGGCTACTCGGTGGGAGGCGTGCTGATCGGCGGCCTGCGGGTCGGCATGGAGGCCGGGCTGTCGGCGTTCGTGACGCAGTTCTTCGACGTCAGCGGGACCATGTTCATGATCGGTACGGGTCTGGGCGTGGTGTGGCTGGCCTACCGGCTGCTCGACGTCACCTGACGGGCGCCGGGCTGGGGAGCAGGCCGACGGCCAGGCGTACCCACGCGGTGACGAACTGGTCCTTCTCCGCGTGCCCGGGGAGCTCACCCACGGTCTCCTGGAACAGCCGGTAGTGCACGACCGAGCCGCCGAGCACGGCCGCGATGCCCGCCCAGTCGAGATCCACGTCGTGGTACTCGGGCTGAGCCATGAACCAGGTGACGATCGCGTCGAACATGGGCTGCAGCAGCCCCTCCCTGACCACGGCGACCAGCTCGGGGAACTGGCTCAGGTCGCGGAAGAACACCCGGGTCAGCTCCGACTCCTCGCGCACCTTGGCCAGCCCCGCGCGGCACATGTGGGCCAGGCGCTCCTCCAGGTCCGCCGACGCCTCCATGGCGCTCAGCTCGGCCAGGCTCTCCGCCACCTGGCTCCTGGTGCGCGCGGCGTGCTGGTTGATCGCGGCGGCGAGCACTTCGTACTTGGACTTGAAATGCCGGTAGAGCCCTCCGGCGCCGGGGGACAGCCCCGAGGCGGCCTCGATCTCGGCCACGGAAGTGGCGGCGTAACCCCGCTCGGCGAACAGTCGCAGAGCCTCGTCGACGATCCGCTCACGGGTCGATCTGGTCATGTCTATCCTGATACCTCCGTAAGGAGCGTAGCCGTTGCTCAGAGCGGCTCACCGCCGCCCTCACGGAGCGGCGCGCCGGATCAGGCCCGCCAGCGCGGAGCCGATGATCAGCCACACGATCGCGGCGAGGCCGTAGTTGACGAGCGCCGTCCAGCGCGGATCGGCGAGCTGGAACAGGCCGGCCAGCCCCAGGGACAACCATGAGGCGAGCGATTCGACGAACTGGTACCAGATGTTGGCCGGGTTGGCCTTGAACACGGTGAACACCGCGTAGAGCAGCACGGAGAGCGCGGCCACCCTGGAGGTCACCTTCACCAGGTAGGCCGCCGCCGACACCGCACGCCGCCACGGCGTCGCGATCCGGCCGCCGGGCCTGGCGGGCCGGTGGGGGCGGGGC
>NZ_SMKP01000068.1:0-47783 GCF_004349015.1 Nonomuraea diastatica | reverse complement strand
GGCGTCGGCCCGGCGGTCGTGCGCCGGGGGGCGGCGGACGTCCTGGTCGGGCCGGCCGTGGTGGCGTCGGCCTGGGTCGGTTCCGGCTCGCTCTGCGTCTCGGGCGGCGGCATGAGGATCGCCCCCGGTCCGGGGGACAGCCGGCCGCCCGACATCATGATCGTGATCGACACGGCGACCACCGTCGCGCCGGCCACCCACAGGTGCGGCGGCAACCGGGGCACCCTCGGCATGCGGTCGCGGATGCGGGACGCGGCCGTCGCGGCCTGGTCGGTCCTGGCCAGCGGGAAGCGGAGGGCGAGCAGCGTGGCCAGCTCGGCGAGGTGGCGGCGCCCGCGCTTCTCCCAGTCGGGGCCGTACCCGGCGACGGCGTCCTCCTCCAGCTCCGCCGCGAAGTGCCGGGCGGAGGCGTACCGGAGCGCGGGGTCCTTGGCGAGCCCCCGCCTGAGCAGGTCGCGCAGCGTGTCGGGGGCGACCTCCACGGGCACCGGCTCCACCAGATGTTTGTCGCGCAGCGCGGGCACGTCCAGCCCGCCGTCGTCGCCCTCCTTGTACGCCCGGTAGGGGGGCCGCCCTCTGGCCGCCTCGAACAGGACGCACGCGGCCGCGTACACGTCCGCCGGCGGGCCCGCCCTGCCCTGGGTCCACAGTTCGGGCGCCATGTACTCGGGGCTGCCGGCGGGCACGCCCGGCTCCTCGGCGTGCACCACGACGCCGAAGTCCGCCAGCTTGGTGGTGCCGTCGGCCTGGACGAGGATGTTGTCCGGCTTGACGTCGCGGTGCGGCACGCCCCGCTCGTGGGCGGCGGCCAGGGCCAGCAGCGTGCTCTTCACCACGGCCAGGGCCGCCTCCGGGCTGGTCCTGTGGTGCTCGGCCAGCAGGGTGCGCAGCGTTACGCCGTCCACCAGCTCCATGACGATGGCGGCCCTGCTCTGCGTTTCGACGTACTCGTAGAGCTTGACCACGTTCGGGTCGTCGATCTCGACGAGTTCGTGGGTGTCCGTCCGGTAGCGGTCCATGAACTCGGTGTCCCGGCGCAGCGTGGCGTTCAGGTATTTGATCGCGACGTAGGCGCCGGTCTGCTGGTAGGTGGCGAGGAACACGCGGCCGGTACGGCCGGCGCCGAGCTGGCGCACTTCACGGTAACCAGGGACCAAGTCCTACCCCCATCAGGCAGCCGTCTTCGGTTTGACGGTCTCACCCGGGGTTCCGGTTGTCACGAGTCCAGAAATTTCGCCCAGCGTCAATCGGGGATGACGGGGGTGGCAGGTGTTATGCTGGTCGACGTTACCAAGCAAGCGCTCGGCTAAGTCATGCGGAGGTAGCCGGTGGAGCGGGTAGCCGTGCTGGTGATGGAGATGCAGCGGGGCGTCGTCGGCGATCTCACGAAATTTCCAGATCTGGTGGATGCGTGCATCCGGCACGACGTCGTGGCCAACGCCGCCCGCCTCCTCCACGCGGCCAGGGCGGTCGCGATCCCGGTCATCCACTGCACGGCCGCCTTCCGCCCCGACCGGGCCGGCTCCCACACGGGCAACTGCCCGTTCATCGTGTCCCTGCTCAACGACCCCGGGCACATGCTGGACAGCACGCCCGCCATCGAGATCATCCCCGAGCTGCGGGACGGCGGCGACCTGGAGAGCCGGCGCTACCACGGCTTCTCCCCGTTCACCGGCACCTCGCTCGACATGACGTTGCGCTCGATGGGCGTCACCGCCGTCGTCGCGGCCGGGGTCTCGCTCAACCTGGGCATCCCCGGGCTGGCCCTGGAGGCGGTCAACCTGGGTTACCGGGTGACGGTGGTCAAGGACGCGGTGGCGGGCATTCCCGACGACTACGCGCGGGCCGTGATGAAGCACACGATCGGCCTGCTCGCCATCCGCACCGCCGCGGCGGACCTGGCCGCGGCATGGACAGGACGGACGCTTACCTGATGGACGGGCTGCGCCTGGACGGGCGCGTGGCGGTGGTGACCGGGGGAGCGGGCGCGATCGGCGCGGCCATCGCCGCCGACCTGACCGCGCTCGGCGCCCGCGTGGTGGTCGCCGACGTGGACCTGCCGAACGCCGGGAAGGTCGCCTCGGCCCTCCCCGGCGCACGGGCGCTGGCCGTCGACCTGGCCGCACCCCCGTCCGTCGAGGCGTTCGGCGGTGCCGTGGGGCCGGTGGACATCCTGGTGCACAGCGCCGGGGTGTCGGTCGTGCAGCCGTTCACCGAGAGCGACCTCGCGAGCTGGGACCTCATGTGGCAGGTCAACCTGCGCGGGCCGATGTTGCTCACCAAGCTCCTGCTGCCCGGCATGCTGGACCGAGGCTGGGGACGGCTGGTGTTCGTCTCCTCCGACGGCGCCAGGGCCGGCTCAGGAGGCGAAGGCGCGTACGCGGCCACGAAGGCGGGGCTGTTCGGGCTGGCCAAGACGCTCGCCCGCGAGGCCGCGAGAGCCCAGGTCACCTCCAACGTCGTCTGCCCAGGACCCACCGACACGCCCATGCTGCGGAAGGTGTCAGAGGCCGATCCAGGGCTCGTCGGCAAGATCGCGCGCGGCATCCCGCTGCGCCGCCTCGGCACGCCCGCCGACGTGGCGGGCCTGGTCGCCTACCTGTGCACGGATCGTGCCGCCTACATCACCGGGCAGATCCTGTCGGTGAGCGGCGGCGTGACCATGCACTGAGCCCCCATGCGGTCACAGGGCTCGGTAGACGGCCTCCACCAGGCGGATGCCGCGCAGGTTGCCGGAGAGCGCGGCGGCCATCCTGTTCATGACGTAGCCGA
Source organism: Nonomuraea diastatica (assembly GCF_004349015.1). Lineage (NCBI taxonomy): Bacteria > Bacillati > Actinomycetota > Actinomycetes > Streptosporangiales > Streptosporangiaceae > Nonomuraea > Nonomuraea diastatica. The sequence continues at coordinate 45,011 of NZ_SMKP01000068.1, read as the reverse complement.
CGGCCAGGCCGCGCTCGGGGTCGCCCAAGCCGATGAAGCCCCCCATGCCGGTGTGGCCGAAAGCGGTCTCCGACGGCACGAAGAACGTCAACGACGGCCGCATGAAGCCGAGCCCGAACGAGGTGTCCAGGAGCAGCACCCGGTCGGGGCCGCTCACGCGCGGACGTACGGCCTCACGCAGCGCGCCGGAAGGCAGGAGCTCGCCGGCGATCAGCGCCCGGTAGAACCCGGCCAGCCCCCGCGCGGTGGCGACGGCACCGGCCGCCGGCCATCCGGCGCGCAGGATGACCGGATGGTTCGCGCCGCCCTTGAGCAGGTGCATGCCGGGGTTGCCGAGCGCCCGGTTCATCAGGCTCTGCGGGTCCTGTGCCGCCCTGGCCATCTCGGCCAGCACGTCCCGCGCCCGCCCGCCCGGCGCGGCTTCGGTGGGTGCGGGGGCCTGGCCCGGCTGCGCGCGTTCGCCGGCCCGGAGCCGGGCCGTACGCGCGATCACGGTGTCCGGCGCCCCCACCCAGAGCTCCAGTCCCAGAGGGCGGGCGATCTCGGCGGCGACCAGATCCCCGACGGTCTTGCCCGTCACCCGCCTGATCACCTCGCCCAGCAGGAACCCGTAGGTCAGCGCGTGGTAGCCGTGCGCCCTCCCCGGCTCCCACAGGGGCGCCTGGGCGGCGAGCCGGGCCGCGATCACCGCGTGGTCCTCGAATTCCTCCACCGGCACCGGCTCCTCGATCACCGGCAGCCCGCTCTGGTGGGTGAGCACCTGCTCGACGGTGATGGCCGCCTTGCCCTCGGCGGCGAACTCGGGCCACACGTCGGCGACCGGCGCGGTGACGTCCACCTGGCCCCGCTCCGCCAGTTGCAGCAGCACGGTGGCGGTGACCGCCTTCGTGCAGGAGTAGACGAACGCGGGTGTGTCCTCCTGCCAGGGCCGCCCGGTGTGCCGGTCGGCGACCCCGCCCCACAGGTCGACGACCAGCTCGCCGTCCAGATAGACGGCCAGGGCGCCGCCCAGCTCCTCGCCGTCGGAGAAGTGCCGCTCGAAGACCTCGCGTACGCCGGAGAACCGGGGCTCGCAGTGCATCAGACCTCCGCGGAGAAAGGGAGCTCAGTGGTAGACGAGCCTAACAACTGGGGACGATTCGGCCCAGATGATCAGCGTGGCACTCTCAACCTCCTCACCCCCGCCGTGGTGCTCGAAGCGCTGCGCAGCGCCACCACGGGCGAGGTGCTGAGCCTGGCCATGCCGATCAGGGGCGCCACCTCCTCGCCCGCGCCCACGACGGTCCCGCATCTGCCCGGGCGCCCGCTGCCGCAGCACTTCATGTCCGTGGACGGCGGTGACTACGCGGCGGGGGCGCGGCCGATCGGCGAGGGCCTGCGCGTGGCCGACGACGCGCTGCTCGTGACCCACCACGGCACCACGACCCACATGGACGCGCTGTGCCACATGTGGTCGGGCGACGAGCTCTACAACGGCCACCCCGCGGCCAGGGTGCGCTCCTACGGCGCGACCCGGTGCGGCATCGAGCGGGTGGGCGGGGTGGTCGCCAGGGGTGTGTTGTTCGACGTGCCCCGCCACCTCGGCCTGGACCACCTGCCGGCCGATCAGCGGATCACGGCCGGCCTGCTGGCGGACATCGCCACACCGCGGCCGGGGGACGTCGCGGTGATCCGTACGGGCTGGCCCCAGGTGTGGGAACGGTCGCGCGAGGAGTACTGGTCGGGCCAGCCGGGACTGTCGGCCCCGGCGGGCCGGTGGCTGGCCGCGCACGACGTCGCGGCGGTCGCCGCGGACAACGCCGCGATCGGCGGGCTCGACGCGCGCGGGCGCGCCGAGGAAGGACTCGCCGACGACCTGCACCTCATTCTCCTCCACCGGCACGGTGTCCACCTGATCGAGATGCTCTGGCTGGAGGAGCTGGGCGCGGCCGGGCGTACGGAGTTCGTGTTCGTGGCGGCGCCGCTCAGGATCGAGGGCGGCACCGGCAGCCCGCTCACCCCGCTGGCCATCCTGTGACCGCCCGCCCGCGTCGAGCGTCAGCCCGTGGGCCAGGTGACGGGCAGGCTGGTGACGCCGTACACCGTGGCGTCGTGCGGCAGCGGCACCTCGGCCGCGGGGACGGCCAGCCGCAGCCCGGGGAAGCGCGCGAACAGGGCGCGGTAGCCGATGCGCAGCTCGATCCTGGCCAGCTGCTGCCCGAGACACTGGTGCACGCCGTGGCCGAACGCCAGGTGCCGGCGTGGCGTCCGGCTCGAGGCGCCACGGTCGATCCGGAGCGCTTCCGGGTCGTCGTGGACGGACGGGTCGCGGTTGACGACGGGGAGGGACACGGCGACGGTCTCGCCCTTCCTGACCAGCTCGCCCGCGACCTCGACGTCCTCCAGCGCGGTACGGAGCGGCGCGCCCAGGTGCAGGACCGACAACCAGCGCAGCAACTCCTCGACGGCGTCGTCCGAGTCCTCGTCGAGAGGAGCGCCGTGTTCCAGGAGCGCGAACACGCCGAGGGCCAGCATGTTGGCGGTGGTCTCGTGGCCGGCGACGAGCAGGAGCAGGGCGACGTTGGCCAGCTCCTCGTCCGTCAGGTCGGTGATGAGGCCGCTGATCAGGTCGTCGCCGGGCGCCGAGCGCTTGCGCCGTACCTGCTCGCGCAGGTAGGCGGTCAGGTCGCCGACAGCCGCGGGGTCGCCGCCGGGGATGACGAGCTGGGAGCTGCGTTCCTGGAAGAAATCATGGTCGGCGTACGGCACTCCGAGCAGCTCGCAGATGACCATGGACGGGATCGGCAGCGCGTACGCCGGTACGAGGTCGGCAGGCGGCCCGGCCGCGGTCATGGCGTCGAGACGGCCCGCGGCGATCTGCTCGATGCGCGGCTCCAGCAGGCGCATCCTGCGCACCGTGAACTGGCCGGTGAGCAGCCGGCGGTAGCGGGTGTGCTCGGGCGGGTCCATGCTGCCGAAGAAGCCTGGCGGGGCCGCCTGGCCGGGTCCGCCAGGACGTGAGGAGTGCGTGACGACGTGCTTGATCTCCTGGCGGGCGCTGAACCTCGGGTCGCCCAGCACGGTGCGGGCCGCGGCGGCGGTGGCGGCCAGCCAGCCGAGGTGGCCGTCGGCGAACTCCAGCCGGCTCATCGCCGGCAGCCCGCGGAGCTCGGCGGGCGGGTCGAAGGGGCGTTCCGGGTGACGTTCGGTGGGAAGTCTCATAAATATGAGAGTATGCCATCAAATTCGAGTGTTCTCGCAATTGCGGGAGTCAGTGACCCGGGTAGCCTCCGCCGCCGTGCGCGGCGTCCAGAGCGTCATAGTCGGGGGTGGGGCCGCGTTTCGGGATCTCGTCGACGAAGACGACCTCTCGCGGCTTCTTGTACGACGCCAGCAACGCCTGGACGTGCCCGATGAGCTCGTCGCCCGTCACCGTCCCGCCCGGGTGGAGCACGACGACGGCCTTGACCGCCTGGTGCCAGACCGGGTCGGGCACCCCGATGACGGCGGCGGCGGCCACCGCGGGATGTGACGCGAGCGCCCGTTCCACCTCGGCGGGGTAGATGTTCTCGGCCCCTGATTTGATCATGCGGAGCTTGGGGCCGATGAAGGTGACGGTGCCGTCGAGCTCGCGGCGGCCGAGGTCGCCGGTGTGGTGCCAGCCGTACGCCGACTTGGCTGCATTTAAGTCGGGACGGGCGAAATATCCGGAAAAGAGAGTTTTACCCCGCGCGCAGATCTCCCCGACCTCGCCCACCGGCACCTCGGCGCCGTCCGGCGCCAGCAACCGTACCTGGACCAGCGGGTTCGGACGCCCCGCGAAACCCGCGCCGCCCTCGGCCAGCCCCAGGAACGTGAGCATCCCGCCCACCTCCGTCTGCCCGTACCCGCCCATCTTCGACCGGCACCAGGGCGAGCCGTCCACGGTGATCATGTCGTCCCACTCGGCCGTGTGGGCGACGAAGCGCAGGGACGACAGGTCGTACGCACCGTCCGCGTTCGCCTTCGCGACGGCGTCGATCATCGGCCCGAACAGGAACGCCTGCGTCACCCGTTCGGCGTCGACCAGCCGGCACACCTCCTCGGCGTCGAACGCGGGGGTGAAGACGTTCGTGCCGCCGATCTGGAACGTGGCCAGGCAGAACATCATCGTGCCCACGTGATAGAGCGGGCCGCTGTTGAGGAAGGTGAAGCCGGGCTCCATCTGCCGGACGACGAGCAGCGAGGCCGCGTGGGCGATGAGCGCGGCGCTGCCGAGCAGGGCGGCGCAGGGCCGGCCGCCGAACGCCGCGGTGTAGAGGGCCAGAACCGGTTCGGCGTCCGCCACCTGGGGGAACTCCTGCGGGCTCGCGTCCGCGATCAGCCGCTCGTACGCCTCGCCTGACTGTACCCACGTCCCCGAGCCTGAGCCGCGCAGGGCGGCCGTCGTGTCCGACGGCTCCCAGACGACGACCGACGGGGTCAGGTCGGCCAGCACGAACCGCAGCTCGTCCTCCGACTGCCGCCAGTTGGCCGGGCAGCACACCGCGCCCAGGCGCGAGCAGGCCAGCAGCAGCTCCAGCACCGCGTGGGAGTTCTGGCCCAGCCACAACACCCGGTCGCCGCCGCCGACCCCCAGCCCGGCCAGGGCGCCGGCCAGGCGGGTCACGCGGGCGTCGAGCTCCGGGTACGTCAGCCGCGTCGAGCCGTCCACCACCGCGGTGACCCCTGGGCGGCTGCGGGCGTGGTCGGCGAGGACGTCCGACAGGGACAGGCTGTGGATCATCAGAACCTCCGGAACGCGGGCATCACTTCGGCGGCGAAGAACCGCATGACGCGCTTCATCTCCTCCAGCGGCATCGGCCGGGTGCTGCCGAAGTCGCACAGCAGGTTCGTGAAGCCGGCGTCCCTGAGCAGCGTGATCTGCTCGATCACCCGTGCCGGGTCCCCGATGACCTCCAGCTGCTCCCAGCGGAAGCCGGCCGACACGGAGCCGCCCTTGAGATAGCGGTCCTGGTAGTACTCGAAGCCCTGGGCGGCGCGGCCGGTCTTCGGGTCGATGGGGGCGCTGCGCTCGTTGAAGATGCGCGACCGGTCGAACGACGCCTCGAAGCGTTCCTGGTCCGCGCGGGCCTGCTCCAGGGTCGGGGCCACGTACACGCTGCGCGCCACCACCAGCTCGGCCCCGTCCGGGTGGCCGGCCCGCGCGGCCGTCTCCCGCCAGGTCCCGGCCGCCGCGCAGACCTTGCGGAACGTCGCCGCGGGGTCGGCCAGGATAGGCAGCCCACGCTCGGCGTACATGGTGACGGTCTCGGGCGAGACGGCCGCGACGTGCAGCGGCGGGTGGGGTGTCTGCAGTGGTCTGGGCACGAGCGAGACCTCGGCGCCGGTCCGGTAGAACTTCCCCTCGTGCTGGTACGCCTCCCGCGTCCAGAGCCCGACGATCACCTCAAGCGCCTCGTTGAACCGGTCGCGGGCCTCCGCCAGGTCGATCCCGAACCCCTCGAACTCGACGCTCTGGTATCCGCGCCCGATCCCCAGGTCCAGCCGCCCTCCGGAGAGCACGTCCACCTGCGCGGCCTCCTCGGCCACGTGGATCGGGTCGTGCAGGGGCAGCACCACGATGCCGGTGCCCAGCCTGAGGCGAGTGGTGCGGGCGGCGGCGTGGGCGAGCATGGTGAACAGGTTCGGGACGACGCCGTAGTCGCGGAAGTGGTGCTCGGCCAGCCGTACCCCGTCGAACCCCAGCTCCTCGGCCAGCTCGATGAGCTCCAGGTGGTGGTCGTAGACGTCCTTGAAGCTCTGGCCGTCGAAGCGGTGGAAGAGGTGGAAGGTCGAGAACTTCATGCGGCGGCCCCTCAGCGATAAACCAAGCGCTCGCTTGGGAGCGTATACGCGAGAGGCCGCCGCAGTCCAGGCCGGGAGCCTCGCGGCCCGCGTCCCGGCGCCGGGTCGCCGGTCAGCGGGCGCTGAGTGCTCCTTCTTGCGAGGGGTGGACGCGGGCGCGGGCCGCAGAACGGGGGCCAGCAGGGTGAGCAGTGCCACCACACCGGTGATCATGACGAACGCGGCCGGGTAGGACAGCCAGTCCGCGACCCACCCGATGACGGCGGGCGCGCCGGGGCTGGTCGACCCGCGCACCGGAGAGCTGGGGTCCGGCAACGAGGTGCCCGGGTGGCGGCCGGGGCTGATCTCCTCGCTGGGCCGGCGCCTGGGGGTGCCGGTGCTCCTGGAGAACGAGGTCGACCTCGCCGCCGTCGCCGAGCTCCGCACGGGAGCGGCGCAGGGAAGCGAGGACTTCGTCCTGCTCTGGCTGGGCGACGCGACGGGCGCGGCGGTCGTGCTCGGCGGCAGGCTCCGGCGAGGGGCGTCGGGTGGCGCGGGAGAGATCGGCTTCCTGGACTGGGGGGCACCGACTTCTGCCACCTCGTGTCGGCCGAGGCCGTCCAGGGGCTCGACCGCGCCGAGCTGGCCGCGCGCATCGCCAAGGGTGCCTTCGCCTGCGTCGCCATCCTCGACCCGGGGCTGATCGTGCTCGGCGGCGAGCTGGGACAGCAAGGCGGTGACGCGCTGGCGGAGCAGGCGGCCGAGCATCTGCGGGCCATGTCACCGGCGCCCACCGAGATCCGCGCCACCACGGTCAAGGGCGACGCGGTGCTTCACGGAGCCGTGCTCACGGCGCTCGACCGCGCCCGTGACAACGTTTTCAGCGCGGTCACGCCAGAGCGCTGACCAGGCCGATCGCCAGCGCCGTCCGGTCGGGGATGTGCTCCACGAGCACGTGCTCGTGCCGCGCGTGGGCCCCGTCGCCGATCGCCCCCATGCCGTCCAGCACCGGGCGCCCGAGCGCGGCGACGATGTTGCCGTCGCTGGCGCCGCCGACCGCAGCCTCGTCCAGCAGCCATCCGAAGCCGGCCGCCACCTCCTGCGCCTCCTTGAACAGCCGCTGGGAGGCCGGGTTGGGCGTCATGGGCGGCCGGTTCCACTCGCCGGTCGACGAGATCGACACCCTCGGGTCCGACACCGTCAGCAGGGCGAACACCTCGTCGATCCGCTCCATCTCCGCGGGATCGCTCACGCGTACGTCCACGCCGCAGGTCGCCCGCCCGGCCGCGACGTTGCGGCCGGTGCCGCCGCCGATCAGGCCGACGTTGACCGTGGTGCCGCGCTCGGGCGAACCCGCCGCGGCCAGCGTGGTGACGACCTCGGCCAGCGCGTGGATCGCGCTCGCCCCCGCGTACGGGTCGAGCCCCGCGTGCGCCTCCACTCCGGTGGCGCTCACGTTGAACAGCCCCACGCCCTTGCGCGCGGTCTTGAGCGCGCCGTCCATGGACGCCTCGAAGACCAGGGTGGCCAGCGCGTCGATGCCGGCCGCCTCGATGTGCTCGCGCGAGGCCGGGCTGCCGATCTCCTCGTCCCCGTTGAACAGGTAGCGCACGCTCGGGTGCGGCAGGCCCAGCTCCCGCAGCCCGCGCAGCGTCCAGATCGACTGCACGAGCCCCGTCTTCATGTCGAACACGCCGGGCCCCGTGGCCTTGCCGTCCACCACCGCGAACGGCCAGGACCGCAGCGTCCCCGTCGGCCAGACGGTGTCGTAGTGGCAGAGCATGAGCACCGTGCCCGGGACGCTGCCCTGGTAGGTGAGCTCCAGGATGTCGCCGTGCTGCCCGCCCTCGTGCAAGATCTCGTCGTCGGGTGTCCCGAGCCGTCCGACGGCTCTGGCTCGGATCTCGCGCAGACCCTTGACCAGCATGGCCTTGTCGTAGCTGTGGGTCTCCAGCTCCACCACGGCCTTCAGGTCGTCGAGCATGGCCGGTAGGGCCCGCCGGGTCCAGTCGATGATCAAGACGAGAATCCTTCCGAGGGCTGCCGGGAAAGGGGCGTGGCCACGGGCATGCCCCTTTCCGCATTACGATCAACCATTACACGGGGTCACGACTCATCATGACAAGTCGAGATTGCCGCTGGTTTCCGCATGCTCGCCGCGCACCCGGGCTCATACGGAAGGCTCAGGAACCGCCGCCGGCTCGCGCAGCGGCAGCCGTACCTCGAACCAGGTGTCGCCCGGCTTCGAGCGCACCTTGATCTCCCCGCCGTGCCGCCCGGCCACGATCCGGTAGGAGATGTCGAGACCCAGCCCGGTGCCCTCGCCCACGGTCTTCGTGGTGAAGAACGGCTCGAAGATCCGGTCCCTGATCGCCTCGGGGACGCCGGGCCCGGTGTCGCCGATCTCGACGATCGCCTCGTCCTCGTCGTGCGCGGTGCGGATGGTGAGCGTGCCCGACTCGCCCATGGCGTCGAGCGCGTTGTGCATCAGGTTGGTCCACACCTGGTTGAGCTCGCCCGCGTAGCAGGGGATCAGCGGCAGTGTGCGGTCGTAGTCGGTGACCACCGTGACGCCCGGCGGGATCTTGCCGCGGAAGATCGCGACCGTGCTGTCGAGCAGGTCGTGCACGTCGACCATCTGGAACGGCGCCCGGTCCATCTGGGAGTACTGCTTGGCCGAGCGGATCAGCGAGGTGATGCGCTCGGTCGCCTCGGTCACCTCGCTCAACATCTGCGAGATCTCGATCGCGTCGGCCAGCCAGCGCAGCGCGGCCGGGGTGTGCTCCTCGCCCACCTTGCCGCGGACCCTCTGCAGGTCGTCGCCGGAGAACCCGGCGTTGACCAGCGCCGGCGCCAGGTCCCACGCGTCCTCGACGCCCGCCTCGTCCAACTCCTCGCCGAGCGCGTCCTCGGCGTCGGAGATCTCCAGCGGCGAGCGCTGCTGCTTGCCCAGGGCTTCGGTGCAGTGCTCCTGGACCTCGACCAGCGTGCGGAGCTTGTCGGGCGCGATGCCGTCCTGGGCGAGCTGGGCGAGCTGCAACCGCGAGGTCCTGAGCAGCGTGCGCAGCTCGCTGACCGCGCGTACGGCGGCCGCGGCCGGGTTGTTCAGCTCATGGGTGAGCCCGGCCGTGATCGTGCCGAGCGCGGTGAGCCGCTGCCGCCGGTCGATGATCTCCCGCTGCATCCTGCCGCCCGACAGCAGGCCGTCGAGCAGGTGCATCGCCATGGGGAACCATTCGGCCACGATGTAGGCGAACTTCTTGGCCGGCAACATGAAGATCCGCGAGGGGGCCGTGGCCCGCAGCGTGTGCTGGTAGGTCCGCGGCGCCCGCTCGCCGAGGTAGGCCGAGGTGGCGCCGCCGTAGACGCCGGGCTGTGAGGTGCGGGGCATGGCGACGGTGCCGGCGCTGACCGTCTCGCTGATCATCTGCACCTCGCCCTCGATCAGCACCGCGAAGCACTCCGCCGGCTCGCCCTGCCGCAGGATGTCCTCGTCCTGCGCGTACGTCTGCACCGCGCCGCTGCCGGCGAGCTTGGTGAGCTGCTCGTCGGTCAGCCGCTCGAACAGGAAGAGTTTGCGCATCTCGTCAATGTCGATGCTCGTCTGTCGGCTCATTGCTTCTCCAGGTAACGGTGCACGAGCGCGACGGCCATCGCGCCCTCGCCGACGGCGGAGGCCACTCTCTTGATCGATTCGGCGCGTACGTCGCCCGCGGCCAGCACCCCTGGCACGTTCGTCTCCAGGTAGTACGGCTCGCGCCGCAGCGGCCAGTTGCGCGGCCGCCGTCCGCCCTGCACCAGGTCGGGCCCGGTCAGCACGAACCCCCGCGCGTCCCGCTCGATCGTCTCCCCGAGCCACGACGTGTACGGCTCGGCCCCGATGAACACGAACAACCACTGGGCGTCGACCGTGCGCTCCTCGCCCTTGGTCGACAGTGTCAGCCGCTCCAGGTGGTCGCTGCCGCCACCGCCGACGACCTCCGTCTGGAGGTGCACCTCGACGTTGGGCAGCGCGGCGATCTGCTCGATGAGGTAGTGAGACATGGACTTCTCCAAACCATCACTCCTCACCAACAAGTGGACCTTGCTCGCGAATCCCGACAGGTAGACGGCCGCCTGCCCGGCCGAGTTGGCCGCGCCCACGATGTAGACCTCGGTGTCCTTGCACGCCGGGGCCTCGGTCAGGGCCGCCCCGTAGAACACGCCCCGGCTCACGAACTCGTCGAGCCCCGGCGCCTCCAGCCGGCGATAGGTGACGCCGGTCGCCAGGATCACCGCGTGGGCCGCGATCTCCCCGCCGTCCCTGAACCCGATCACCCGCGCCTGCCCGCGCGGCTCCAGCATGGTCACCTTCCGGGCGGTCAGCAGCTCCGCCCCGAACTTGAGCGCCTGCCTGCGCGCCCGGTCGGCCAGCTGCTGGCCGGAGACGCCGTCGGGGAAACCCAGGTAGTTCTCGATGCGGGAGCTCTGGCCCGCCTGGCCGCCCGACGAGTACGCCTCGACCAGCACCGTGTTGAGCCCCTCCGACGCGCCGTAGACGGCCGCGCCGAGCCCGGCCGGCCCGCCGCCCACCACGATCAGGTCGTAGAAGTCGGTGGCCGGAGTGGTCGACAACCCCACCGCCGTGGCCAGCGCGGACTGGTCGGGAGACTCCAGCGTGGTGCCGTCGGCGGTCACCACCAGCGGCAGATGGCAGCCCTCGCCGGCCGCGCTCACCAGCTGCGCGCCCTCCGGGTCCTCGGCCAGCATCCACTGGTACGGCACGTGGTTGCGGGCCAGAAAGTCGCGCACCTTGTAGGACGGCGCGGACCACCGGTCGCCGACCACGCGCAGCTCCGACCGCTCAATCCTGTCGGTTCGCAACCAGGCGTCGAGCTGCCCGTCGATCACCGGGTAGAACTTCTCCTCCGGCGGATCCCACGGCTTGAGCAGATAGTGGTCGAGGTCGACCACGTTGATCGCCTGGATCGCGGCGTCGGTGTCGGCGTAGGCCGTCAGCAACACCCGGCGCGCGTACGGATAGAGGTCCATCGCGGCTTCGAGGAACTGCACGCCGTTCATCTGCGGCATGCGGTAGTCGGCCAGGATGGCCGCCACGTCGACGCCGCGCAGCCGCATCTCCTTGACCGCCTCGATGCCGTCCTTGGCCGCTTCGGCGCGGACGACCCGGTAGTTCTGACCATAGCGGCGCCTCAGATCACGGGCGACCGCCCGCGAGACGCCCGGGTCGTCGTCCACCGTCACGATGACCGGCTTCTCCATGCCGTTACGCCCCTGCCTTATCGCACTCCGTCCCTTAAGGGAAGGATGTCATGTGCTAAGCGGTGCCCGAGCACCCGCTCCGCCACGGCCGCGCAGCGCCGGCGAGCAGGCGTTTCGCGGCCGCGGCCGTCAGGCGATGACGTGGCTCTCCCCGCCGTCGACCAGCAGCGAGACCCCGTTCACGAACGACGCCCGCTCGCCGGCCAGGAACGCCACCACGTCGCCGACCTCCTCGGCGCGCCCGATGCGGCCGACCGGCACGGAATCGCCCCGCTGCCGCAGCGCCTCGTCGCCGCCCGCCAGCTCCCGCAGCCGCTCGGTCTCGATTGGGCCCGGCATCACGTTGTTGACCAGCACGCCGTCGCGGCCGACCTCGCGGGCGAGCGTGCGCACGACGCCGGCCACGGCCGAGCGGGTGGCGTTGGACAACGCCAGGCCGTCGATCGCCTCGCGGGCCGACCTGCTGGTGACCGTGACGATCCGGCCCCAGCCGCGGGAGCGCATCTCCGGCAGGACGGCGTGGATGAGGCGTACGGTGCCGAGCAGGTTGCGCTGGATCGCGACGTCCCACTCCTCCAGCCCCACCTCGTCGAACCGGCCGGCCGGCGGGCCGCCCGCGTTGGCCACGAGGATGTCGATCGGCCCGAGCACGTCGCGGGTCTCCTCGACGATCCGCCGGGCGGCCGCCGGGTCCTCCACGTCGGCCAGCACGGCGTGCACGACCTTGCCGTATTCCTGCAGCTCCACCACCGCGTCCGCGAGCCGTTCCGGGCTGCGGGCGCTGACGCAGACGTCGCAGCCTTCGCGCGCGAGACTCTTGGCCGCGGCGAGCCCGATTCCCGCGCTGCCTCCGGTGACGAGGGCGACCTTGCCCGAGATGCCGAGATCCATACGCGTGACTATAGGTCGTGCGGGCGCCCGGACGGGTGAGGCCGGGCGTCACATCTTGTGCACACGCACCAGCTTGTCCGGGTTCAGGACGGCGTAGATGTCCTTGATGCGGCCGTCGTGGACGTTCACCATCACGACCTGATCGCCTTCTTCCGACCGCGTCCAGTACGCCGGACTGCCGTTGACGTCCAGCAACCGCACGTCCGTGAAGGCGTAGCGGGTCACCAGCGCGGACAGGAGGGCCAGCACCTTGCGCCGGCCGGCGACCGGGCGCAGCGCCGCCTTGACCTTGCCGCCGCCGTCGTTCCACGAGACCACGTCCTCGTGGAACAGCTCGGTGAGCGCGTCCAGGTCGCCCCCCTTCGCCGCCTCCATGAACTTCACCAGCAGCCTGGTGTGGTCCTCCGTCGTCGGCTGGAACCTGTCGCGCCCCTGGGCGAGCCGCACGGACGCCCGGTGGTGCAACTGCCTGGCGTTGGCCACGGAGGATTCGACGATCTCCGCGATCTCGCCGTACGGCAGCTCGAACGCCTCCCGCAACACGAACACCGCCCGCTCCGGCGGCGAGAGCCGCTCCATCATGTGCAGGGTGGCGAAAGAGACGGTGTCGCGCAGCTCGGCCGTGTCCAGCGGGCCGGCCTCCGACGTCAGCACCGGCTCGGGCAGCCACGGCCCGGTGTAGGCCTCCCGCTTGGCTCGCGCGGAGCGTAGCTGGTCGAGGGCCAGCCGCGTGACCACGGTCACCAGGAACGCCCGCGGCTCCCTGATCTCGTCGTGGTCGGTGCCCTGCCAGCGCAGCCACGCCTCCTGTACGACGTCCTCGGCGTCCCACATGCTGCCGAGCAGGCGGTAGGCCAGCCCCAGCAGCATGGGGCGGTGCTCCTCGAAGTCCACGGTGGCATCATGCCGCGTCACCGCGCCGGGGTGCGTGCCGGGGCCGCCTGTGAGCCGCGAGCGGACGGTGACGCCCCCGGCCGGACGCCGGACGTGACGGTTCACGGGTGGCAATGCCGCGGCAAGCATGATGGGCTGGATGGGTGGCGAGAAATCTGATCCTCTCAGGAGGCCTGTTCCACGACTTCGCCGCCACGTCGGAGGTGCTCGCCGGGGTGCTCTCCGAGGTCGGGGTCGAGTCGGAGATCACCGAGGACATCGCGGGCGCGCTGAGCGAGCCGTCGGAGGTCCAGCTCATCACCGTCAACGCGCTGCGCTGGCAGATGGGCCACGACCGTTTCGCCGACCAGCGGGCCGCCTGGGCCTTCTCCTTACCGGCCGAGGCCCGCACCACCCTTCTCGACCACCTCGACCGGGGCGGCGGGCTGCTGTGCATGCACACCGCCTCGATCTGCTTCGACGACTGGCAGGGCTGGCCGCGGGTCCTGGGCGGCTGCTGGAGCTGGCCCAAGTCCCACCATCCGCCGCTGGGATGGACGGGCGTGCGGGTGCACGGTGGACATCCGGTGGTCGAGGGCCTGCGCGACTTCGACGTGGTCGACGAGGTCTACAGCGACCTCGACGTGCTGCCCGACGTCAGGCCGCTGGCCTCGTCGAACGGCCAGCCCCTCGTGTGGGCGCGGCCGGTCCGGCGTGGCCGGGTCTTCTACGACGCGCTGGGCCACGACACCAGGTCCTACGACAACGAGATCCACCGGACGCTCCTCCAGCGGGCGGCGTTGTGGCTGCTCAAGCGGCCGGTCACGATCCGCGAGTGATGTGTCCGGAACCTACAAGACCGCAGGCGGCGATCCGGGCACGATGACGGTATGAACGTGAATCTCTCCGCGATCCCCGGCTTCCTGGCCGGGCACGCGCGTGTCCTTGACCGCCGCCGCTACGACCTGCTGATGGGCGAGGGCGACGCCGCCTCCGTGCTGGCCGCCCTCGATGCCTACCGCAATCCCGACGGCGGCTACGGCTGGGGCCTGGAGCCCGACCTGCGCACCCCCGAGAGCCAGCCGGGGGCGGCGTTGCACGCTTTCGCGGTGTTCGGGGACGTCGCCGAGCACACAGCACCGCACACCGGGCCGGACGCCGCGGCGTTGTGCGACTGGCTGGACTCGGTGACGCTGCCCGACGGCGGGCTGCCGTTCTCGTTGCCGCTCACGGTCTCCGAGGCCAGCGCGCCCTGGTGGAGGGGCGGCGACCCGGCCGTCTCGTCCCTGCAGATCACCTCCGTGACCGCGGCCGCGGCCCACCACGTCGCCGCGCACGACCCGGCCGTCGCCGCGCATCCGTGGCTGGAGCGGGCCACACGTTACTGCCTCGACGCGATCCAGCGGCTGGAGGGCGTGCCGCACGCGTACGTGCTGCTGTTCTCCGTGCACTTCCTGGACGCCGTCCACGACAGCCGGCCGGAGGCCGCCGGGCTGCTCAAGCGGCTGGGCGGCCACATCCCCGCGGACGGGCGGGTGCCGGTCGAGGGCGGCACCGAGAACGAGGCGCTGCGGCCGCTCGACTTCGCGCCCCTCCCCGGCAGGCCGGCCCGCGGCCTGTTCGAGCCCGAGGTGATCGCCGCCGATCTCGTACGGCTGGCGGGGGAGCAGCAGGACGACGGCGGGTGGGTCGTCGACTACGCGCGCATCTCGCCCGCCGGGGCGCTCGACTGGCGCGGGGACGTCACGGTCGGCGCCGTGCGGACCCTGCGGGCCAACGGCATGGTGTAGGGAGCATGGGGTTCGTCAGAATCCGGAAGGGTGTCCCGGCGCGAGATCGTGGTTCTCGTCACCCTGGAGCGCGGGACGGAACACGCAGATGAGCCGCATCCCGCCGGCCGAGGTCAGGCGGTGTTCCTCGCCCGGGTCCGGCGCGTACAACGTGCCTGGGGCGATGGTGAACAACCCGTCGGCCGTCTCGACCCGGCCCTCGCCCTCGACGCAGTAGCAGGCTTCGCGATGCCGGTCGTAGCGGAGCAGGGTGGTCGTGCCCGGACGCACGCGGGTGTCGGTGAGCGTGTAGCCGCGTCCGTCCGTCGCGACGAGGAGGCGGCGGCTCGTGCCGTTGGTCCAGTCGACATCGTGCGCGGACCCCAGCACGTCGTGGAGTGTCCGGATGAGCATCGTGACTCCAGCGCGGTCAGGACGGCCACACCACACCGTTGCGCACGGTGTCGATGCGGTGGTCGCTCACGTGTCCTTCGAACAGGCGCGTTCCGAGACCGAACGCCTGGGCCAGCGGATCCGCCGGGTCACGCGCCACCTCCCCACGCGAGTTGGCGACACCGCGCACGACGCCGACCAGATCGTGGTGGAGGTAGCGGGCGAGCTCCTGCAACTGCGCGGTGACGCCGACCATCGAGCCAGGGTAGGTCTCCTCGGAGCTCACCACGACGGCCATCCGCTTGCCGGCCAGGCGCTGCGTGACGTCCGCGCTGTCGGGGTGGTCGGCCTTGATGTAGCAGAAGAGGCGGTCGATGAAGATCTTCAGCTGTCCGGCGATGCCGTACCAGTAGAGCGGGGTGGCGAGGACGAGCGCGTCGGCCGGGAGGACCTGCCGCCGCAGAAGCGTCTCGTAGCCGTCTCCGATCGAGCATGCTCCGTCCGCCTGCCGGCACGTGTGGCAGTCTCGCAGCGGCGCCGCGACCGCATCGGTCAGATCGGCGAGCTTGACCTCGTGCCCGCGGCTCGCCGCCCCCTCGAGGACGGTCTCCGCCAGCAGACGGGAGTTGCCGTCCTTGCGGGGGCTTGCGCTCAGGGCGAGTGCCTTCATGAACCGTGCACCCCTTCCTTCTCGGCTTCGGTGCTCGGCTCCCATGGTGCCGCCCCTGAACCGTGAAGACAATCAAATGATTACGGCCGGTAATGGTAAGTTGATGTGCATGGTTGATCCGGCTCGCCTGAAGGTGCTCGTGGCCCTGCACGAGCAGGGCACACTCCATGCCGCGGCCTCCACGCTGCACATCTCCCCGTCGGCCGCCTCGCAGCAACTGGCGACGCTGACGCGCGAGGCGGGGGTGCCGCTCGCCGAGGCCGACGGCCGCAAGCTGCGCCTCACGGACGCCGGCCGCGTGCTCGTGGACCACGCCTATGCCGTGCTCGCGCTTCTGGAGCGGGCGATGGGAGAGATCCAGGCCACCGTGAACGGCGAGCTGGGGCGGATCACGGTGGGCTCCTTCCCCTCGGCGATCTCGTCGCTGCTCATTCCGGCGGCTCTCATGCTCCGCGACAGCCGTCCACGGCTGCGGGTCGACATCCGGGAGGTCGCTGCGCCCGACTGCCTCGATCAGCTCGCCGGCGGAGATCTCGACGTGGTCGTCCAGGTGGAGGCCGAAGGAGCGCCCTCCCGCGACGACATGAGGCACACCAGGGTGGAGCTGGGCACCGACGACTTCGACCTCGCCCTGCCGATCGCGCATCCGTCGGCGCGCGAGCCCGCGATCGCCCTGCCGCTTCTCCAAGGCGAGGAGTGGGTCAGCACCATCGAAGGCGACGCCTGCGACCGCATGCTGCACCTCGCCTGCGCCTCCGCCGGCTTCCGTCCCAAGGTGCGGCATCGCGCCGGCGACTGGACGGCGATCCTGGCCCTGGTCGAAGCGGGGATGGGCATCGCTTTCATCCCCCGCGCCGCACGGCTGCCCATCCCCGGAGGGATCGTCACCGTGGCCCCGACCGGGCACGACGTCCGGCGGCACATCTACGCGGCGGTGCGGCGGGGGGCGGAGGTCCGGCCGGCGATCGCCGCATATCTCGCGGCGCTGAAGGCTGTCGCATCGCCGGCGCGGGGCTAAGAGCCGAGGCGGGCGGCCGACTCCGACTCATGAGCCATCCTGCGCAGGGCGTCGAACACTCTGCCGTAGAGGACCGTCCCGAGCACGAGGGCCTCCACGGCGGCGTCACGCGGCCCGTCGAACGGGATCTTGTCCATCTCCACCTCCGACACGAGCCTCCCGGCCGTCTCGACGTAGGGCGCCAGGTCCACCTCCATGCCGAGCTGGCGCATTCTGACCAGGGTCTGGGCCAGCTCGTCGCGGGTGGGGGCGTCGGGCGTGATGTCCCAGCCGAGATCCTCGACGAGGCGGTCGACCTCGGAACGGGCCTGCTGCCAGTCCTCGCCGGGCTCCGGCTGGGCGCCGGGGCTCAGGGCGTAGTGGGCGATGCCCAGCATCTCGTGAATGGGCAGCGACTCGTCGTCGACGGCGGCGACGACCTTCTTGATGGAGGACACTGAGAGCCTGCCCACGTCGAGCAGGGCGCGGATCAGGCGGAGCCGGCGCAGGTGCGACTCGCCATATTCGGCCCGCGTCGCGGACGTCTGCACGCCTTGGTGGAGCATGCCCTCACGCAGGTAGTACTTGATCGTGGGGATGGCCACGCCGGACCTGGCGCTCAGTTCGGAGATGCGCATCGCTAGATAATAGCGCTATCCAGATCGGGCCAGGTGGCGGGCCGCGCTGACCAGCTCCTGTACGTCGGCCTGGCGGTTCCAGAGGAAGACGACCTCCAGGGGTGGGACGTCCTCCTTGATAGGGATGAATGCCAGCGTGTCGGGAATCATCGTCCCTTCGCGGACGCAGAGGGTGTAGCCCGCGCCCGCCTCCACCATGTCGATGGCCAGGTCGTGCGTGGCCGCCGACGGGCCGAGGCGGGGGTGCAGGCGGTGGCGTACGAACCCTTCGAGGAAACGTCGGGCGCCGGCCACCGCGTCGGACTCCGGCATGACCAGCGGCTCCGACGCCAGGTCCGCCAGCGACAGCGCTCCGGCGGCGGCCAGGGGGTGAGCGCGCGGCATCAGCGCGCGCACCGGGAAACGGTGGACAAGCATCCTGGCCACGCCCCTCGGCGTGGAACCGGGCGCGTAGCCAAGCCCCGCCTGCAGCGCGCCGTCGGCGATGGAGACGATCTGCTCGGCCGTCCCCATGGGAGCGATGCGCAGGTTGCCGTTCTGGAGCTGGGACAGCAGGCGGGCCACCACGTCGGTCAGCCCGTCGGCCACGCCCAGGCGCGCGACGTGGCCCTTGCTCCTGGCGGCGGTCACGGCCCGCTCGAAGGCGTCGACCGCGACGGTGGCCTGGGCCAGGAACGCCTCGCCCGCCTCGGTGAGCCGCATCCCGCTCGGCGAGCGGCTGAACAACTCGGTGCCGATCTCCTTCTCCAGCGCCCTGAGCTGCTCGGACAGCGTGGGCTGGGAGACGCGCAGTGCGGTGGCGGCCCGGCGCAGTGAACCCGCGCGCGCGATCGCCAGGGCGTAGCGGACGTAGCGTAGATCCATCGCTCACCTCGGGCGTGATGATGATGGGCTATCGGTTGATCGAACCTCGGTATTACAAGGGGCGATAGCTTCCGTGAAGATACACAGTTATCCGCCGCCGCAGATCTTCCGGTGATTCGCCGTTATTCGCTGGTCGGGCGGCTGATCCTGTGGTTCGTTCCGGTCCGGGGCGGGGGGCTGCGGACGGGAACGCGGTCGTTGCGGTTGTCCGTAAACCAGGATGCGGCCTGCTGAGCAAGCGCTTGTCTAGAGCGGGTGCGGCCGGTTAGCGTGATCGGCAAGGAGCCGGTGGCACGGCGGGGGCCCGTCCCGGGCCGGTCGCGTGAGGCGGATGGCGCGCTCTGCCGGCCCCGGCGGGACGCCTGAGGAGGGGGCATGCAGCCCTTCGCGGGGCGGGCGGCCGTGGCCGGGATCGGGATGACGGCCCTGACCAGGGAGTCCGGGCGCACCGAGGAGGAGCTCGCGGCCGAGGCGTGCCGGGCGGCCTGCGCGGACGCGGGGATCGGGCCGCGCGAGGTGGACGCGGTGCTCAGCTATCACATGAACGACTCCGCGCCGGTCGTACGGGTGGCCAGGGCGCTGGGGATCGAGCGGCTCGGCTGGCACAACGACATCGCCGGCGGGGGCACGCAGGCGGCGTCGATCCTGGGGGACGCGGCGATGCTGATCCAGGCCGGTCTCGCCCGCAACATCCTGATATATCGGGCGCTCAACGGGCGCTCCGGCACGCGCATGAACACCGTCCCCACCGGGATCCCCACGTACGGCCTGGCCGGCCCGATCCCGCTGTTCGCCCTGGCCGCCACCCGTTACCTGCACGACACCGGCCTCACTGCCGAGCACCTGCACGCCGTCGTCGCCCAGTCCAGGCAGAACGCCGCGTCCAACCCCCGCGCCCTGCGCCGCGACCCGCTCCCCCTCGACGCCTACCTGGCCAGACCGTACGTCTGCACCCCGCTGCGCACGGCCGATTGCTGCCAGGAGACCGACGGAGCGTGCGCGCTGCTGGTCAGCGCGGTGCTCGACGGGCCGCGCGTGCACGCCGTGGTGCGCGGTGGAGGCCCTGGCTGCTCGTCGATGGACCGTGCCCACGACGTGACCGCGATCTTCTCCTCCTTCGTGGCGCCCATGCTCTGGAGCGCGTCCGGCATGCGTCCTTCGGACGTGGACGTGGCGCTGCTCTACGACGCCTACTCGTGGCTCGTGCCCAGGCAACTGGAGGACTTCGGCCTAGCGGCGCGGGGGGAGCTGGGCCCGTACCTGCTGGAGCGGCGGCACGCCTGGGTCAACCCGCACGGCGGCCTGCTCTCGGAGGGTTACGTGCACGGGCTGAACAACGTCGTCCAGGCCGTTCGGGAGCTGCGGGGCGGGCGTTCTGTGGCGCTCGTGACGGGCTTCGGCGGGAGTTACGGAAGCGCCGCTCTGCTCATAGGGTGAAAAAAGGGCTGAAATGCTGATGGTGCCTCCGTACATGTACGGGGTGTTCCTATCCCGGGACCGACCGTCGGGGAGGTGCTCGCCGAAGCGTGCAGCCGCGGCCTGAAGGCGGTCTTCCAGGTCATCACCCCCGCTCCCGATCACAGCGGCTACCGGATGGATCCGGAGCGGCAGCAGGCCGAGTTCGGCGACGACTGGATCGTCTGGAGCGCGGAGTCTGAGCAGGCCGGCGTGCTGCGCCTGCTGGTGACCCGGGAACGCCTGCCGAAGAACTCCACCATGCCGTCCGCGGGTTAGGGCGAGCGGGTGAAACGGAGGTGAAGCGCCGCGGACTCTCGCGGGCCCACCAACGGGCGCGCGGCCAGCCAGGCCGCCGCCCCCGCCGGGTCCCCCGCCGTGACGGCGCCCTCCAGAAGGCCCTGTACGGACTCCCGTACGGGGCCTTCCGCAGTGAGCACGCCACCGGCGAGCACGATGGGCAGGCCGGGCTGGTGCACCCGGGAGGCGGTTCTCGCGAGCCTGGACGCGGCCTCCGCGACGATGGAGACCGCCGCAGGATCGCCGTCCCGCGCCGCCCGGCTCACCAGCGGCGCCAACTCGGCGAGCGCGAGGGGCGGCCGAGCGTGCACCGCCGCCGCCAGCCGCGCCACGGGATCGCCGCCGATGCCGTCGGGCAGCAGGTGCCGCACGACCGACCCCGCCAGCGACCTCTTCCAGCCCGCCTCGGCATCGGGCATCCCGCCAGCGCCGCCCACCCATCCCGCACCAAGCCCGCCTGGCCCGGCGCCGTCACCCGTACCGGCGTCCCCGACGGTGACGCCCCCGCCTGACACGCCGCCCGCACGGACGGTGCCGGGCGCGGCGACGACGCCGACGGAGCCTGGCGTTGCGCCGACCGGGGTGGTGGGGGAGGGGCGGGATGGCAGGGTGGTGAGTGCGCGGATGGTGGCACGAACGGCGGCGCGGCCGATCCAGAAGGCCGAGCCCTCGTCTCCGAGCAGCCACCCGTACCCGTCGGCGGTGGCGATGGGGACGTGGTCGGTAATTTTTGCCGCGATGGCACCCGTCCCCGAGATGACCACGGTGCCCGACGGTGATGCGGTGCCGGCGGCGAAGGCGGTCACGATGTCCCCGGCCACGCGTACCGGCACGCCGGGGAGGAGGTCGTCGAAGACGCGCCCGGCCAGCGCCGCGCACCGGTCGGGGTTACCGGCCAGCCCGGCGACCACACCCATGAGCTGCGCGGATCCGGACTCCGGCAGGGCCGGGCGGACGGCGGTGGTCAGGTTGGCCGCGGCCGTGTCCATGCCGAGTGCTCCCGGATTGGCCCCGCCCGCGTCCCCGCGCCGCACCAGCGTGCCGTCCAGCGTGAACAGCGCGGCCCGCGACGAGGTGCCGCCGGCGTCGACGCCCAGAACCAGATGCATGTCAAAAATTATTGCCCAAACGCCTTGACGGCACCAGATGCTGAACATAATTATCGGCTCGTGGAACTACTGAGCCGCATCAGGGCCGAGCAGCACGACATGCCCGAGGCGCTGCGCAAGGTGGCCGATGCGATTCTCGCCGCCCCGGCGGAGGCGGCCCGGCTGACCATCGTCGACCTGGCCGAGCGGAGCGCCACGTCCACCGCCACGATCACCCGATTCTGCCGCGCGCTCGGCTTCGCCGGCTACGCCGAGCTGCGGGTGGCCGTGGCCACCGAGACCGGCCGGGTGGCGCAGCAGACGTGGCAGACCGACATCGGCCGCGAGATCCTGCCCGACGACAGCCTCGACCGGGTGCTGAGCGTCGTGTCGGGCAACGACATCCGCCTGATCCAGGAGACCGGCGACCAGCTCGACCTGGCCGTGGTGGAGAAGGTCGCGCATGCCGTGGCCAGGGCCGGGCGGGTGTTGCTGTTCGGGGTGTCGAGCAGCGCGGCCGTCGCCAGCGAGATGGAATACCGGCTGCAGCGCATGCGGGTGCCGACCTGGAGCAGGTCCGACGCCCACACCGCGCTGACAGACGCGGCGCTGCTCGGCCAGGGCGACGTGGCGATCGGCATCTCCCACAGCGGCCGGACACGCGAGGTCATCGAGGTGCTCGCGGAGGCGGGCAGCCATGGCGCGATCACCGTGGCCGTCACCTCGCAGCCGAGGTCGCCGCTGGCCGAGGTGGCCGAGCTGGTGCTGACGACGGCGAGCCGCGCGACGAGCTACAGGTCCGAGGGGTTCGCCGCGATCCACTCGCAGCTGCTTGTCCTTGATGTCGTGTACGTGTCGGTCGCCCAGCGCACGTACGAACGCACGAAGCAGGCGTTCGACGTCACCGTGCGGGCCGTGGCCGGACACCGACTACCAGAACAGGGCCCGGCAGGACCAGGCTCACCAGAAGGGGATATATGACGGTCAACCAGCGAGTCGCCCCGCAGGCTTTCGCCGAGCACATCGCGCACCTCGTCCAGGTGATCCCGAAGGATCCGGAGATCTCGCGGGCTGCCGGCCTCTTCACCAAGACGCTGACCGCGGGCGGCGTGATCCAGGCGTTCGGGTCGGGCCACTCGGAGGCGGTCGCCATGGAGATCGCCGGCCGCGCGGGCGGCCTCGTGCCCACCAACCGGCTCGCGCTGCGCGACATCGTCCTGTACGGCGACGCCCCCAGAGCCGAGCTCGACCGCTACGACCTCGAACGCGACCCCGCCATCGCCCGCACCATCCTCGACCTGGCCCCCGTCCAGGAGCACGACCTGTTCGTCATCATCTCCAACTCGGGCGTCAACGGCGTGGTCGTCGAGCTGGCCACGCTCGTCAAGGAGCGCGGTCACGACCTGATCGCGATCACCTCGCGCGCCCACAGCGAAGCCGTCGCGTCCCGCCACCCCTCGGGCCGCCGGCTCGCCGACCTGGCCGACGTCGTCCTCGACAACCACGCCCCCTACGGCGACGCCGTCCTGCCCCTGCCCGACGGAGGCGCCACAGCGCCCGCCTCCATTGGAGCGGTCTCCACCATCACCTCAGCCCTGCTGGCCCAGCTCGTCGTGGCACAGACCGTCAGCAACCTGCTCGAAGCCGGTGAAGTGCCACCGGTCTATCTCTCGGTCAACGTCCCCGAGGGCGACGCGCACAACCTTCGCCTGGAGGCGCTGTACGCGGGCCGCATCCGCCGCGGCGCGTGACCCGCGCCGCACCCACTCCGGCGCGTGACCCGCGCCGCACCCACTCCGGCGCGTGACTCGCGCCGCATCACCGCTGCTCTTGGCACCGCACGACAGTCGGGGGACCGCCCAACCAAGGAGAACCCCACTCATGTCCCGAAAGTTCGGTAAGGTCCTGCTTTCCTTAGCCATCCCCGCTCTCATCGTCGCCGTCTCCCTGGTCGCGCCCGCCAACGCCGACCAGGCCGTCCGCCTTCAATACCGGACCAGCGCACCCGGCGCCACCACGGCCCAGGCCGAGCCCTGGCTCCAGCTCTTCAACGACGGCACCACCACGATCCCGCTCAACCAGGTCAAGATCCGCTACTACCTCACCGGCAGCGAGACCTACCGCTTCGCCTGCTCCTGGGCGGTCGTGGGATGTTCGACGGTGAGCGGCCAGTTCGTCCGCCAGCAGGGCGGCGACCAGTATCTGGAGGTGGGCTTCACCTCGGGCAGCCTGGCCCCCGGCCGGACCACCGGCGACATGCAGCTGCGCTTCTACCGCTCGGACTGGCAGACGTTCACGCAGGGCGACGACTACTCCTACGGCCCTCAGACCAGCTACTCGAACTGGGACAAGGTCACCGTCTACGTCAACGGCACGCTCTCCTGGGGCCAGCCCAACGGCAGCGACCCCGACCCCACCGTCACGCCCACCGTGCCCCCAGGACCGGGCGGCGAGCTGTTCGACGACTTCACCTACACGGGCTCGAACGACCCCCGGCTGGCCCAGCGCGGCTGGACGGTCCGCTCCAGCTCGGGAGGGCCCGGCGTGCCCGGCGCCACCTGGTCGCCCGGCGCGATCTCGTTCCCCGGCGGCCTGCTGACGCTCGACTCCTCGACGAACGGCACCCCCTCGGGCACCGTGCAGACCGAGCTGTCCACCGCCAACCGCAAGTTCCACGAGGGCACGTACGCCGCCCGCGTGCGCTTCAGCGACGCGCCGACCAGCGGACCCGACGGCGAGCACGTGGTGCAGACGTTCTTCACCATCACCCCGCTGCGCTTCAACCTCGACCCCGACTACGGCGAGCTGGACTTCGAATATCTGCCGAACGGCGGCTGGGGCGAGCCGGCCAACATCCTCTACGCCACGAGCTGGGAGACCTATCAGGGCGAGCCCTGGCAGGCCGTGAACACCCACACGGAGGAGCGCGCCAGCTTCGCCGGCTGGCACGACCTCGTCATCCAGGTCTCCGGCGGCCGGATCAAGTACTACGTGGACGGCCGGCTCTTCGCCGACCACGGTGACATCTACTACCCCGAGACCCCGATGTGGATCATGTTCAACCAGTGGTTCATCGATCTCCAGGGAGCGACGGGCACCCGTACGTACCGCCAGCAGGTCGACTACGTCTACCACAGCAAGAACGAGGTGCTCTCGCCCGCCGAAGTGCAGAGCCGGGTCGGCTCGCTGCGCTCGTCCGGCACCGCGTTCCAGGACACCGTCCCCAACGCGTGACCGCGCCCCGCGCCCGCCCGGCGGGCGCGGGTCCCACCCCCCCAGCACCAGAAGGATCACCATGAAGTACCGCATCCTTGCCCTGGCGGCCGTGTTCGCGCTCGGCGCGTGCGGCACCGGCGCAGAGCCGGAGACCGGGGCGGCGGCGAGCGGCGCCCCTGCGAAGCTGACCGCGTGGATCATGGACGGCAGCGTCACGCAGGAGCTGCTGAAGCAGTTCGAGACCGAGTACGAGGCCGCGCACAAGGGTGTCGACCTCGACGTCCAGATCCAGGCGTGGGACGGCATCGGCGAGCGCGTCACCGCGGCCCTGGCCAGCACCGACGCGCCCGACGTGATCGAGGTGGGCAACACCCAGGTCGCTCAGTACTCCGCCAGCGGCGGCGTCACGGACCTCACCGCCAAGATCGCCGACCTCCAGGGTGAGGACTGGCTGCCAGGGCTGGCCCAGCCGGGGAACATCGACGGCAAGCAGTACGGAATCCCCTGGTACGCCGCCAACCGCGTGGTCGTCTACAACAAGGACCTGTTCGCCGAGGCCGGCATCAAGGAGCCCCCGAAAACCCGCGACGAGTGGCTAGATATCACGACAAAGCTAAATAGAGGCGGCAACCAGGGCATCTATCTGACCGGCCAGACCTGGTACGCGCTCGCCGGATTCATCTGGGACGAGGGCGGCGACCTGGCCGTCCAGGAGGGCGGCCGGTGGAAGGGCGCCCTCGACAGCCCGCAGGCCCGGGCCGGCATGGACTTCTACCGGCGACTCCAGGCCCTCGGCAAGGGCCCCAAGGACGCCGACGAGGCCAACCCGCCGCAACACGAGGTGTTCGCGCAGGGCAAGGCCGCGCAGATCATCGCCGTCCCCGGCGTCGCCGCCCGCGTGCTGGAGGTGGACGACAAGCTGAGGGACAAGATGGGCTTCTTCCCCATCCCGGGCAAGACCGCCGACAAACCCGGCACGGTCTTCACGGGCGGCTCCGACCTGATCATCCCGGTGGCCTCGCAGCACCAGGACGAGGCGTACGCGCTGGTCAAGGCCCTGGCCGGAGAGAAGTTCCAGAAAGAGCTGGCCACGACGATGAGCTTCGTCCCCAACCGCACCTCGCTGGCCGGCGTGTTGTCGGGCGACGAGGGCACCGCCGCGATGGCCGTCGGCGCGGCCAACGGCCGGGCCACCCCGAACACCCCCAACTGGGCCGCCGTCGAGGCCACCTCGGTGATCAAGCAGTACATGACCGCCGTGCTCACCGGCGCCGACCCGGCGGCGGAGGCGAAGAAGGTCTCCGAGTCGATCACCACGACCCTGAACAGCGGATCCTGATGCGGGCTGGACACCGCTCGTTCTGGCCCTTCCTGCTCATCGCCCCCACGGTGGCAGGCGGGGCCTTCCTCCTGCTCTATCCCATGCTCAAGGCGGCGGTGATCTCGTTCCAGCACTTCCGCATGGGCGAGCTGATCAGGGGCGGCGCCACCCTGGTCGGCCTGGAGAACTACGCCGAGTTGCTGGGCGGCGCGCAGTTCTGGCAGGTGGTGTGGCGCACCGTCGTGTGGACCGCGATCAACGTGGCGCTCATCGTGGTCCTGTCCACCGGCGTCGCCCTCATGCTCGTACGCCTGCGCCGCGGCCTGCGCCTGGCCCTGATGAGCGCCCTGGCCCTGGCCTGGGCCACCCCGATCATCGCGGCGACCACGATCTTCCAGTGGTTGTTCCAGTCGGAGCTGGGCGTGGTCAACTGGCTGCTGGTCACCCTCGGTTTCGACTCCTTCCAGGGCTATACCTGGTTCGCCGACGGCACGGCCACGTTCGCCGTACTCGTGATCCTGGTGGTGTGGCAGTCGGTCCCGTTCGCCGCGCTCACCCTGTACGCCGGCCTCACCACCATCCCTGCCGAGCTGTACGAGTCGGCGCGGATCGACGGCGGCAACGGCTGGCAGGTGTTCTGGAAGATCACCGTGCCGATGCTCAGGCAGTTGTTCGCGCTGATCACCTCGCTCGAGGTGATCTGGGTGGCCAAGTGTTTCCCGCAGATCTGGGTGCTCAGCCAGGGCGGCCCCGACGACGCCACCACCACCCTGCCGGTCTACGCGTTCAAGGTCGCCCGGGTGCTGCACCGCTATGACCTGGGCTCGGCGGTCGCCATGCTCACGGTCGTGATCCTCGCCGTCGCCCTGGTCAGCAACCTGCGAAGGATGGTGCGCTCGTGAAACGGCTCGCGCTCAACGCGACGGCGGTCGCCGCGCTCGTGACGACGGTCTTCCCGGTCTACTGGATGTTCCTGACCGCGTTCAAGCCGACACGGGACATCCAGGCGGCCACGCCGACGTTCTGGCCCGTCGATCCGACGCTGGAACACTTCGTCACCGCGGTCAACGCGCCGGGGTTCTGGACCTACTGGCGCAACAGCCTGCTGGTGACGGTCGCGGCGGTGCTGATCGCGCTGGTGGTGGCGCTGCTGGCGGCGTTCGCGATGACCAGGATGCGCTGGCGGGGGCGGAGCACGTTCGTGGTGGCGGTGTTCGCGGCGCAGATGGCGCCATGGGAGGCGCTGCTGGTGCCGGTGTTCATCATCGCCAGGGACACCGACCTGCTCGACTCGCTGGCCATGCTGACCGGCGTCTACTTCATGATCACGCTGCCGTTCACGATCGTGACGCTGCGCGGGTTCCTCGCCGCCATCCCGCCGGAGCTGGAGGAGGCCGCGCAGGTGGACGGATGCAGCCGGCTGGTGGCCTTCCGGCGGGTGGTCTTCCCGTTGCTGGCGCCGGGGCTGATGGCGACCTCGCTGTTCGGGTTCATCACGGCGTGGAACGAGTTCGCGTTCGTGAACGTGCTGATCATCAAGGACCAGGACAAGCGCACGCTGCCGGTGTGGCTCTCGTCGTTCCGTGACGTGTTCGGCACCGACTGGGGCGCCACCATGGCCGCCGCCAGCCTGTTCGCACTGCCCGCGCTGCTGCTCTTCCTCTTCCTGCAGCGCCGCGTCGGCACCGGGATGACGGCGGGCGCGGTCAAGGGCTGACGGGCCATCGCGCCGGATCGCACACGTAGGTGCCCTGGTGCGGCACCGTGACGACCCACCGCTGTTCCCGCAGCCGCGAGACGGCCAGCCGGGCCGTGACCTTGGCAACGCCGTACTGCCGCATCAGCACCTGCTCACTGGGGATCACCCTGTTGGGACGGAGTTCGCCGCGTCTTATGCGCGCGGCCAGGTCATCGGCGATGATCGTATACTTGGCTCTCGTCGACTTTTCACGTGGCACGCCGGCGGGCCCGACGAAGGTGCCCTCGCCCCGAACGGTATGGGCGAGCCGACGCCGGCGAAGCTCCCGGGCCACGTTGCGCGCGGTGCTGCGCGCGATGTCGAACTCCGCCTCCAGGGCCGCCTCGCTCGGCACGGGTTCGCCGGTCCGCAACTCCCCGCTGTCGATCCGCCGGTGAATCACGTCGGCGACCTGAACGTACAGCGGGACTGGGCCATCGCGGTCGAGCATGCCCATATTCTAGACGTGTGGATACAAGCACTTAGGCCAAGTCAGTCCTGGGGCCACGACTCCTTCGGTGAGACGTAACTGCCCCGCTGGGCGACGGTGTAGATCCACCCCTGTTCCCGCAACAGCGCCATGGCGCGCCGCACTGTCTCGCGCGCGACGTCATACTGCTTCACCAGCGCTGTCTCGCCCGGTATGGGGCGCCGGGGGAGGAATCTCCCCGCCTTGATCTGATCGGTGATGTCTGTCGCGATCTGCTGATACAACGGCACTTTTCGCTGCTTGCGAGGCGCTTCTTCCGGTGTGCCGACGAAGGTCCCCTCGCCCTGAACGGTGTAGATAAGTCCTTCCTCACGCAGTACGTGGACCGCGCGCCTGGCCGTGGTTCTGGCGACTCCGAACTCGTACTGAATATCAGCCTCGCTCGGCACCGGGTGTCCGGAGTCGAGTTTCGAAACCCGACGGCGGAGGATGTCGGCGATCTGGACGTAGACGTGGGTGTCCCCTTCGTAGTCGACCACGTAGGCAACATAGGCCAATGCGGGCAAGAGTTCACATATCGTTCTGTCTAGTTAGACAGAGTGATCGCTATATGTAGACAAGAGAAGACGACCAGATCTATGGTTGCGGCATGTCGCAACCACCGCCGATGCCTGCGGATGACCGGTTCCACTCGGCCCATGTGCCGGAGCCAGGTCCTGGCTTCGCCCGGCTGACGTGGGACCCCGTTTGGGCAGCAGGAAACCGTATACGCGTCTGCGACTACACGTGCGACTGCGTGCCGACGTTCTACGAGCTGTGCCAGGCCGGCGGGCAGTATTTCATCCGCAGGACCCGCCGGGTCGGTGGAGAGGTCCTGGTCGACCAGTGCGCCCTCGGTGGGCGCGCCCAGACACTTCTCGTCTGGATCAAAGTGCTGACGGGGGTGGCCGGATGATCAGGATGGGTGACGCATTACTGCGCCCGCGCCCTGATCGGGTTGGGCATGCTCGTAAGGGGATGGATACCTGGAGTATGGCCTCAAATATGGCCACCAAGAAGGTGACGGTGACGATTCCCGAGGAACTCGAGGAGATTCGTGCGGAGACGGGAGATCGGGGCCTGTCGGCGTACGTCGCCGAGGCTCTGCGCGTCAAACGGGACCGGGACAGGCTGCTGGAGCTGGTGGACTGGCTGGAGGAAGAATATGGCAGGGTCACCGAAGCCGAGCGCGCGGCGGTGACCGAGGAACTGGAACACCTCGACGCCGAGCACGACCGTCGCCGCCCCGGCGGAGTGAGCGACGCGGGGGCAGTTGCGTGAGCAAGCGAAGCGGTGAGCCCCGGCGGCCAACGTTGCGGATCTTCGTGTTCGACTGTCAAGCCCTGTCCCTAGCCGTGCGTGGCGACAGAAAATGATCGCTTGGCTGGATCTCGCGGCGCGGGGGCAGGCGGAGGTGGTGACGTCTCCAATGACGGTGATCGAGGCTCATGACGGCAGAATCACCGAGCAACGCTGGGACTGGGTGCTGTCCCGGCTCGACGTGGCCGCGATAGGGAAGGATCAGGCTCGGCAGACGCGAAGGTTCCTGGCCGATGCCAAGTTGCACGGCCACAAGCACGCGATCGACGCCGTGCTGGCCGTCATCGCGCGCCAGCAGGAAGGCCAGGTCACCACCTGCACCTCAGACGAGGATGACCTGGAGAAGCTGGTCCCCGACTCGATCGTCGTCAAGAAGATCTGATCGCCCCTGCGGCTGAAGAACCGACACCTTGAGCCCGTGGTGCCCCCGTCAGAAGGTGGTGGTGAAGGCGGTGTGCAGGGCCTTGGCGTCGGGCTCCGGGAGCAGGTCGCGGGCCGCCAGCCAGGCCGCCGCGCTCGCCGCGTCACCCGCCGTCGTGACCTGCTCGCCCGCGAGCAACTCCGTCACGGTCTGGCGCACCGGCCCTGGGCTGGTCAGCACGCTGCCTGCCAGCACCACGGGCCCTGACGCGTGCACCCTTCTGAGCGTGGCGACCAGGTGGCCGGCCGCCTCGCGCACGATCCCGGTGGCAAGCGGGTCGCCTTCCGACGCGGCCCGGCTGACCAGCGACGCCAACTTCGCCAGGCGCATGTGGTCGGCCTGCGCCAGGCGTACGATGCGGTCGGCGACGGCGCGCGGCGCGGCGGGCCGCTCGTCGCCGAGAAAGTGTTCGCCGACGAGGGCGACGAGCAGGCCGCTCCCGGCCCCCGCACCGCTCGCGCCAGGAGCGGGCTCGCGGTCCGTTCCCGTGCCAGGAGCGGGCTCGCGGTCCGCTCCCGCGCCAGAGCCGGGCCGGCGGTTCGCTTCCGCGTCAGGAGCCGGATCGCGGTCCGCGTCCGGCGCCGTGTGGTCCAGGGCCGCGACCGGCAGGCCGCGGTCGAAGGCGTCGACCACCGCCTTGGCGGCCTCGCGGCCGATCCAGAAGCCCGAGCCCGCGTCGCCCAGCAACCATCCCAGCCCGTCGGCGACCACGCCGAGCTCGAACCCGGCGATCCTGGCCGCGACCGCGCCCGTGCCCGACAGCAGCAGCGAGCCGTCCGGCTCGGGTGACCCCGCGGCGTAGGCGATCGGCACGTCGCCCATGTAACGCGGCCCCGCGGCGATGCCGTGCCCGGCCCAGACCTTCGCCAGCGCGGGCACCATCTCCTGGACGTGCCCCGCGACCCCGGCCAGCGAGGCGACCACCCGCGACCCGTCGAGGGAGCCGAGCGCCTGCCCGAGCGCGGTCGCGATCGCCGACACCGCCTTGGTCAGCCCGTGGGCGGTCGGATTGCCCGCGCCCGCCCGTGCATAGCCCACCCGCGTGCCGTCGAGCGTGTGAACAGCCACCCGCGTGGAGGTGGCTCCGGCATCGACACCGACGACTAGCGATTGCATCACGGACTGAGTCTGGGGCTTGACGTGGCCAGGAAGCAAGAATAATTTTCGCCAGAAGACCGAGTATTCGGAAGGAATATTCGTGACTTCAGGAGCGCTAGGGCGCGTCGAAACAGAGCTACCCGGTTTGCCCGAGGCACTGCGCAGGGTGGGCGAGGTGATTCTCGGCGATCCGGCCGAGGCCGCGCGGTCGACCATCATCGCGCTGGCCGAGCGCGCCGGCAGCTCGCCCGCCACCGTGACCAGGTTCTGCCGGGCGTTCGGCTTCTCCGGCTACGCCGAGCTGCGCGTCGCCCTCGCCACCGAGACCGGGCGGGCGGCGCAGGCGGGCTGGGGCGCGGGCGTCGGCCACGAGATCACCCCCGACGACCCGCTCGACGCGGCCATCGAGGTGATGGCCGCCGCCGACGTCCGGTTGATCCACGACACCGCCGCGCAACTCGACCTCGACGTGGTCGCCCAGGTGGCCGCCGCCGTCGTGGCCGCCCCGCGCGTCCTCATCGTCGGCGTCTCCACCAGCGGTAACGTCGCCACCATGTTCGAAGGCCGGCTGCGCCGCATCGGCGTCCCCTGCTGGAGCGCGGGAGACGCGCACGTGGCGCTGTCGGAGGCGGCGCTGCTCGAGGAGGGCGACGTGGCCATCGGCATCAGCCACAGGGGCCGCACCCGCGAGGTCATCGAGGCGCTGGCCGAGGCCGGCAGCCACGGCGCGCTGACGGTCGCCGTCACCTCTTTCGCCCGCTCCCCGCTGGCCGAGCTGGCCGAGCTGATGCTGACCACCGCCAGCAGGGAGACCACGTTCCGGCTCGGCGGGCTGGCCGCCGTCCACTCGCAACTGTTCGTGCTGGACGCCGTCTACGTGGCGATCGCCCAGAGCACGTACGAACGGACCAACGAGGCGTTCGAGCGAACGATCAGTGCCGTGGAAAGCCATCGGGTGGAGAGAGGCTAGATGACGTACGCAGACAAGGTCCTCGATCTGGCGCGCCAGGTCGCGGAGAGCCAGGCCGAGCCGGTGCGGAAGGCGGCGGCGCTGCTCGTGGCCTCGCTCAGGGCGGACGGCGTGGTCAACGCCTTCGGCTCCGGGCATTCCGAGGCCATCGCCATGGAGATCGCCGGACGGGCCGGCGGCCTCGTCCCCAGCAACCGCCTCTCGCCGAGAGACCTCGTCCTGTACGGCGGGCAGCCGCCCGGCGTGCTGACCCCGGAGCTGGAACGCGACCCGGCCGTCGCGCGGCAGATCTACGACCTGGCGCCGGTCGCGCCGCAGGACGTGTTCGTGCTGATCTCCAGCTCTGGCGTGAACGGCACGGTCGTCGAGCTGGCGAGGATCGTCAAGGACCAGGGCCATCCCATGATCGCGCTGACCTCGGTCAAGCACAGCACCCAGATGACCTCGCGCCACCCGTCGGGCGGCAAGCTGCTCGACCTGGCCGACGTCGTGCTGGACAACGGCGCGCCGTACGGCGACGCCCTTCTCGACCTGCCAGGAGGCGGCAGCTACGGTGCGGTCTCCACGATCACCTCCGCGCTGCTCGCGCAGATGGTGGTCACCGAGGCGGTGGACGAGCTCGTCGCGATGGGCGAGACGCCTCCCATCTACCTGTCGGCCAACGTGGCGGGCGGGGACGAGCACAACAAGGCGCTGGAGAGCCGCTACGCAGGGCGTATCAGGCGCGGAGCATGAAAAGTCAGGAGCAGTAACCATGCCCAACACCCCCCAAATCACCAGGCGCGAGCTTCTTCGCGGTGCCGCTCTCGTGCCCGTGGCGGGCGCGCTCGCCGCGTGCGCGACCCCTGCCTCCCAGCCCGCGCCCTCCTCGGCGGCGCCGGCCGCCACCAGCGCGGCCAACCCGTTCGGCGTGGGTGACAAACCCCTCGAGGTGTGGATCTTCGACGGAGGCTTCGGCCAGGCCTACGCCACGGACATCCACCAGCCGCTGTTCAAGAGCAAGTACGCGAACGTCGAGATCAAGCACAACTCCACCAAGGAGATCACCAAGGTCCTCCAGCCGCGCTTCGCCGGGGGAAACCCTCCCGAGGTGATCGACAACTCCGGCGCCAACTTCATGGACTTCGGCGCCCTCTCCCAGGACGGGCAGCTGCAGGACCTGACGCCGCTGCTCGACGCGCCCTCGTGGGACGACCCCAACGTCAAGGTGCGCGACCTCCTGGACCAGGCGGTGATCGACATCGGCACCTACGACGGCAAGTTCAGCGTCCTCGGCTACGTCAACTACATCCACGGCATCTGGTATTCGCAGAAGGTCTTCACGGACAACGGCTGGGAGGTTCCGAAGACCTGGGACGCGTTCCTCGCGCTGTGCGAGACCGTCAAGAAGTCGGGCGAGATGGCGCCCTTCACCTACGCCGGCAAGCATCCGCAGTACTTGTACGAGCCGCTGCTCACCATGGCCGCGAAGATCGGCGGCAAGGAGGTGCTGGTCAACATCGACAACCTGGAAGATGGCGCCTGGACCGCCGAGCCCGTGCGGACCGCCGCCGAGCGCTGGGCCGAGGTGGGCGCCAAATATCTCATGCAGGGCACCGCCGGCCTCGACCACGTGCAGACGCAGACCGCCCAGAACAAGAACCAGGTGGCCATGCTGCCCTGCGGCTCGTGGCTGGAGAACGAGCAGAAGACCACCACGCCGGACGACTTCGCGTACGCGATGTTCCCCCTCCCCGACATCACCGGCTCCGACGCGATGCCGTACGGCACCCTGCACACCCAGCCCGGCGAGAACTTCATCGTCTCCGCCAAGAGCGCCCACCCGCAGGCCGGCGTGGAATATCTGCGCGCCATGTTGTCGAAGAAGGCGGCCGGCGACTTCAGCGAGCTGGTCACCACGGTCACGGTGGTCAAGGGCGCCAGCGAGGGCCGCGACATCTCACCGGGCGTCACCAGCGCCTCCAGGGCGGTCGCCGACGCGGGCGAGAACACCGTCTACTACCGCTGGGACAAGTGGTACGGGCCGCTCAACGACGAGGCCAAGGCCGCCACCGGCGAGCTCATGTCCGGCCGGCTGACCGCGAAGGCGTACCTCGAGCGCGTCCAGAAGAAGGCCGACGAGATCAAGAACGACTCCTCCATCAAGAAGTACAAGCGCTGATGCTGTTCAACAGGTATCGCCGTGGGCTGTTCATCACCTCGTTCCTGGCAGCCCCGGTGATTCTCTACCTGGTCTACGTGATCTCGCCGTACATCCAGGCGTTCTACATCGCGATGACCGACTGGCGCGGCGTGACGGCCGCGCCGACGTTCATCGGGCTCGACAACTTCCAGCGGTTGCTGGGTGACAGCGTCTTCTGGAAGGCGGTCACCCACAACGGCGCCCTGCTCGTGCTGCTGCCGCTGATCACGATCGTCATCGCCCTGTTCTTCGCCTTCCTGCTCAACGTGGGAGGGCGGCAGGGCGTGTCGGGCATTCCCGGGTCCGGCTTCTACCGGGTGGTCTTCTTCTTCCCGCAGGTCCTGGCCGTCACCATCGTGGCGGTGCTCTTCCAGCAGGTGTTCCGGCCCGACGGCAGCGGCATGCTGAACGCCCCGCTGATGGGGCTCGGGCTCGACGCGATCGGGTTCCTGTCCGACCCTGATATCGCGTTCTGGTCGGTGCTCGGCGTCCTGGTCTGGCAGGCGGTCGGCTTCTACGTCGTGCTGTTCTCGGCCGGGCTGGCGGGCATCCCCAAGGACATGTTCGAGGCCGCCCAGATCGACGGGGCCAACCGGATCACCCTGTTCTTCCGCATCACGCTTCCGCTGCTGTGGGACACCGTCCAGGTCGCCTGGGTCTATCTGGGCATCCTCGCCATGGACGCCTTCGCGATCGTCTGGGTGATGACCGACCAGCAGGGCGGGCCCGACTGGTCGACCACGGTCATGCCGGCCGAGATCTACCGCAACGCCTTCGAATACTTCCGGTTCGGCTACGCCTCCGCCCTTGGCGTGGTGATGTTCTTCTTCACCGTCGGCTTCGCGATCCTGTCGCTGCGCCTGTCGCGGCGCGAACGAATCGAGTACTGAGAGAGATGGCTACGATGACCCCCGCGACCACAGGGGCGCCTTCGAGAAGCGCCGCCCGCGCGGAGCGGCGGCGGCGGCTGGGGCCGCTGGGCGTGCTGACGCACCTGACGCTGGCGATCTGGACTCTCCTCGTGACGGTGCCGATCATCTGGACCTTCCTGGCCTCGGTCAAGAGCGAGGACGAGATCTTCGGCCACGCGTGGTCGCTCCCGGCCACGTTGCGCTGGGACAACTTCGCCAGGGCCTGGGAGCAGGCCCACATCGGCAAGTACATGCTCAACAGCGTCATCGTGGTGTCGTTCAGCACGTTCGGCACGATGCTCATCGGCTCTATGGCGGCGTACGTGCTGGCGCGCTACCCCTTCCGCGGCAACCGGGCGATCTACATGTTGTTCGTCTCGGGCCTGGCCTTCCCGTTCTTCCTGGCACTGACCCCGCTGTTCTTCGTGGTCCAGAACATGGGCAACATACCGGTGATCGGGCAGTTCATCGGGCTGAACACGTACGCGGGCGCGGTGCTGGTGTACATCGCCTATTCGATGCCGTTCACCATCTTCTTCCTGGCCGCCTTCTTCCGCACGCTGCCGACGGCGGTCGGCGAGGCTGCGATGGTGGACGGGGCATCGCACACCAGGGTCTTCTTCCAGATCATGCTCCCGATGGCCAAGCCCGGCATCATCAGCATCACGATCTTCAACATCCTGGGTCAGTGGAACCAGTACCAAAAGCCCCTGATCCTGCTCCAGGACCGCGACAAGTGGGTGCTCACCCAGGGCATCGCCGACATCTCCACCGCCGCCGGATACGACGCGGACTGGGCGGCCCTGTTCGCCGCCCTCACCCTGGCCATCCTGCCCATGCTGGTCGTCTACGTGGTCTTCCAGCGGCAGATCCAGTCCGGTCTGACCTCGGGAGCGCTGAAGTGACCCGGGCGAGGCCGCGCCGGAACGCGGCCTCGCCCACAGGGCGCGTCAACAACGGTTGATCTGCGAGTTCACCAGCTCGATGTTACGGATGACGATGTTGTTGCCGCACGGGTTCTCGTTGATGGCGGAGTTGGTCAGCGTCAGGTTCTGCAGCGTGATGTCCGACGTCACGGGGAACTCGCTGCGGGCGGCGATGCGGATGTCGGAGCCGTTCACGGTGCCGCTCTGGGCGGCGATGGTGACGTTGTAGCAGTTCTCGATCAGGATCGAGTTGCTGCCGGTCTGGGCGATGTCCACGCGGTCGATGACGGCGCCGCCGCTCTCCGAGACGCAGAAGACACCGCGTCCGCCGCCCCTGGCGACGACGGTGCCGACCCGGACGTTGGTCGGGTAGCCACTGCCGATGCGGCCGTTGCGGTTGGCCATGCGGAAGGCCGCGTACCCGGTGCCGGTGCCGGCGCCCTGGGCGTCGACGGTGCCGACCGTGGCGTTGATCGTGTCGTTGAGCAGCAGGCCCGACTCGCCGGTGTTGCGCGCCGTGACGGTGCCGATGGTGATGCCGTCCACGCCGTACGTCTCGACGCCGTGGCTGCTGCCGCCGGAGGCGTACACGCTGTCGATGCGCACGTTGCGGGTGCGGACGTTCCTGTTGGCGTGGTTGTCGATGCGGACGCCGAGCCCGGACGACCCGAGCCGCAGGTCGAGCCGGCCGAGCGTGATGTTGGTGCCATTGCGGACGAACACCCCGAAGTACGGGTTGCCGGTCACGTTGAGGTGGGTGACCTCGACGTCGGTGACGTTCTGGACGCGTACGGCCGCGTTGTTGGCGCTGATGCTCCCCGACACGTTGATCGTGCCGCAGACCTCGAGGACGGTGTAGCTGGGCAGGTCAAGCGACTGGTTGGCGTTCATCGAGCCGGAGCCGCGGACGATCACCTTCTGCTTGGAGGTGCGGCCGGACGTCAGGCTGCCCACAGCCGCGCGCATGGCCTCGATCATGCTGCCGCCGGTGTAGAGGGTGGTGCCGCCGTTCCTGGCCGTCCAGGTGCTGCCGTTGAGCACGGCCTCGGCGTTGAACGACCCGCTGCCGCAGTCGCCGGACCCGCCGCCGCCCATCTTGACGAGCTGCCACTGCTGGTTGGCGCCGCCGAGGTCGTCCCACTGGGAGATGCGGCCGCCGTCCGCGGTGGACCACTCCCAGACCTCCAGGGCCTTGCCGCTGTTGCGGTTGATCAGCCGGACGTGGCCGCCGTCGGAGTCGGCCAGGCGGAACTGCTGGTTGGCGGCGTTCAGGTCGGCCCACTGGACGATCTCCGCGCCGCCCTCGGCTGACCACTCGTAGACGTCCAGCACCTTGCCGCTGTGGCGCGACTTGAGCCGGTAGTAGCCGTCGCCCGAGCTGACGAACTGCCACTGCTGCTGGTTTCCGTCGTTGCGGGCCCACTGCACGATCGGCGCGCCGTCGCCGGTCGCGAAGTCGTACAGGTCGAGGGCCTTGCCGCTGTGCCGGTTGACCAGCACGTACCAGGCGCTGGTGTCGACGCTGGCCGCGCTCGCGGGCGGCGGCTGCGCGACGACGGCGCCGGTCAGGGCGAGGATCGCCGCCGCCAGGACGGCGAGCAGGCGCCGCCAGCCCTGTCCGGTGGCCTGAGGTAAGGATCTCACTGTCTGCTCCCATCCGAAGGAAAGCGCTTTCCTGGGATTAGATCAGCGAGCGCCCGGGACATAGTCAAGCGAGCAGGCGCCGCCAGGCCCCCTGCCTGCCCAAACCTGGTGAAACTTTCAGCGGCGGTAATCGGTTCGCTGCGGGCGGGCGCGGTCTGGTTGACTGCTGCAATGGTATCGATCTGGGTGGGCGAGCGCGTACGCCTGCGCGCCAGGGAGCCGACGGACTGGGAGGCGTTCCAGGCCTTCGACGAGCACTCTGACGCGGTCAGGAACGCCTGGCGGATCGAGCCGCCCATGTCGGCCGCCCGCATGAAGAAGCGGATGGCCGAGGAGGCCGAGCAGGATGCCGATCTCGACGAGTTCTCGCTCGTGATCGCCGCCAAGGACGGCAACGCCCCGGTCGGATCGCTCCTCACTCACGGGGCCGACCGCGTCCATGGCGTCTTCCTTTACGGCATCGCCATCGGCACGCCGCACCACCGTATGGGCTACGCCACCGAGGCCCTCCTCCTGCTGCTGCGTTACATGTTCTACGAGCGCCGGTTCCAGAAGGCCGAGGCCAGGGTCTACTCCTCCAACGACGCGTCGCTGGCCCTGCACCGGCGGCTGGGCTTCGTCGAAGAGGGCCGCCGGCGCAGATGCCACTACGCGGGCGGCCGCTTCGACGACGAGGTGCTGTTCGGCATGACGATCGAGGAGTTCACCGAGCGCCACGCCTGAGCCTCACAACGCGTCGCGCAGTTCGCGGGCGGCCGCGACCACGTTCGCCAGCGACGCCTCCACCTGCTCGTACGTCCGCGTCTTCAGCCCGCAGTCCGGGTTGACCCACACGCGCTCCGCGGGCAGCACCGCCAGCGTCGCGCGCAGCAGCTCCTCGACCTCCGCCGCGCTCGGCACGCGCGGCGAGTGGATGTCGTAGACGCCCGGCCCGAGCCCGCGCCCGAACGCCTTCACCGCTCCCAGGATCCTGCCTCCCGACCGGGCCGACTCGATGGTGGTCACGTCGGCGTCCAGGCCGTCGATGGCGGCCAGGATCTGGTCGGCGTCCGAATAGCACAGGTGCGTGTGGATCTGCGTGCGGTCGCTCGCCCCCGACGTGGCCCTCCGGTACGTCGCCACCGCCCACTCCAGGTAGTCGTCCTGCGCGGCCCGCCGCAGCGGCAGCAGCTCACGCAGCGCCGGCTCGTCCACCTGGATGATCTTCACCCCGGCGGCCTCAAGGTCGCTCACCTCCTCGCGCACCGCGTCGGCCACCTGGAACACCACGTCACGCAGCGGCAGGTCGTCGCGGACGAACGACCAGGCCACGATCGTGACGGGCCCGGTGAGCATGCCCTTGACCGCTTTGCCGGTGAGCGACTGCGCATAGGCCGCCCACCGGACGGTGATCGGCGAAGGACGGCCGACGTCGCCGTGCAGGATCGGCGGCCGGGTGCAGCGCGACCCGTACGACTGGACCCAGCCGTTGGCGGTGACGGCGAAACCGTCGAGGTGCTCGGCGAAATACTGGACCATGTCGTTGCGCTCCGGCTCCCCGTGCACGAGGACGTCGAGGCCGAGCCCCTCCTGCAGCCGGATGACCCGCTCGATCTCGGCCTCGACCCGCCGCTCGTAGTCCTCCCGCGACAGCGTGCCCGCCGCGACCGCCGCCCTGGCCGCGCGGAGCGCGCCGGTCTGCGGGAACGACCCGATCGTGGTGGTCGGCAGCGGAGGCAGCCGCAGGCGCTCGGCCTGGGCCGCCGCGCGCTCCGCGTACGGGCCGCGCCCCTCCGCCGCCACGGGCGCGGGCAGCGCCACGGACGGCGCCACGGACGGCGCCACGGACGGCGCCACGGACGGCGCCACGGACGGCGCCACGGACGGCGCGGCCGGGACGAGACCGGCGGTGGACGAGGGGAAGGCGGTCCGCGAGAGCGCCACCACCTCGGCCACCTTCTGCTCGGCGAACGCCAGCCGCTCCTTCAGCGCCGGATCCAGCCGGGGCTCGGCCGCCACGTCGTAGGGCACGTGCAGCAGCGAGCACGAGGTGCTCACCGTCACCCGCCCGGCGCGTACGCCGGCCAGCGCCGCCAGCGCCCGCTCGGGCGAGGTGCGCCACACGTCGCGCCCCGACACGACACCCGCGACCACGGTCTTGCCCGGCAGGTCGATTCCCGGCACGCCGCCCCTGACCAGGTCGACGCCGATGGCCTCCACCGGCGTGCCGGCCAGCACCGGCAGCGCCTCTCCCGTCTCACCGAAGTACGTGGCCACGAACAACCCCGGCCGCGCACCGGCGGCCCCCAGCCGCTCGTACGCGGTCCGTACGGCGGCCAGCTCCTCCGGCGTCCGGTCGGCCACCAGCGCCGGCTCGTCGAGCTGCACCCATGCGACGCCCTCCGCGGCGAGCACGGACAGCAGCTCCTCGTAGCAGGCGAGCACCTCGTCCAGCCGGTCGAGGGCCGAGGCCAGCAGCAGGAACGTCACCGGCCCCACCACCACGGGCCGCGTCTCGTACCCCAGCGCCCGCGCCTCCCGCACCTCGGACAGCGGCTTGCCCGGGTCGAGCTCGAACACCGTGTCGGGCCCGATCTCCGGCACGATGTAGTGGTAGTTCGTGTCGAACCATTTCGTCATCCGCAGCGGGGCCAACTGCTCGGTGCCCCTGGCCATCGCGAAATAGGGGTCGTCCGCGTCGCGATAGCGCGCCGGCACCGCGCCCAGCAGCACGGCCGTGTCCAGCACCTGGTCGTACATCGAGAAGGTGTTGCTCGGCAGCCCCTCCAACCCCAGCTCGGCCAGCCTGCGCCAGGTCCGCTCGCGGATCTCGGCGCCCACC
Source organism: Nonomuraea diastatica (assembly GCF_004349015.1). Classification (NCBI taxonomy): domain Bacteria; kingdom Bacillati; phylum Actinomycetota; class Actinomycetes; order Streptosporangiales; family Streptosporangiaceae; genus Nonomuraea; species Nonomuraea diastatica. The sequence continues at coordinate 4,990 of NZ_SMKP01000068.1, read as the reverse complement.
CGGTCGAGATCGTCGCGGGTGGCGCGCCCGTCCCAGTAGGACTCCAGCGCCCGCTTCAGCTCCCTGTGCGGGCCGATCCGCGGGTATCCGAGCACCGTGGACGTGGGAAATGGGGACATCTTCCAGGCTCCCTAGGACGTGGATCAGATCGTTGAGATCCTGCCGAGTACCCCGCGCGTCATGCACTATGTATTGGTGCTGCTTATGCTCAGGGAGATCCATTGCTTTACCAGGGTGGCGGAACGGCTCAGCTTCTCCAGGGCCGCCGCCGACCTGGGGATGTCGCAGCCCGCCATGAGCCAGGCCATCACCCGTCTCGAACGCGCCACCGGCATCCAGCTCTTCCAGCGTACGGCCCGCGAGGTGCGGCTCACGGCGGAAGGCAGGGCGCTGCTCGCGCACGCGCGGCAGGTGATCGAGTCGGCCCGGGCGTTCACCGATGAGGCGGCGCGGCTGGCCCGGCCGACCATTCACCTTGCTTATCCTCCGCTCGTCGGCGCGCTCGCCGCGCGGATCGCCAGGCGGCTCGCGAGCCGCACCCCGGCGCTCGGCGTGGAGCTCCGGCCCGCAGGCCGGGGAGCGGCCGCGCAGGCGCTGGCGAGCGGTGAGATCTCCGCGGCCATCCTCGCCACCCCCGCTCCCGCGCAGTTCGTCACGGCCGCCCGGTTCCACGTCACCGTCGACCACCTGGCCGTCCCCTTGAGCCACCGGCTGGCGCCCTCGGCCAAGGTCGCCCCGGCAGAGCTGGGCGGCCAGGTGTTGCTCACGCCGTTCAGCCGGCCGTGGTCCGGGCTGCCCGGCCGCGCGCGCATGGTGGCCGACGACGACTTCGCCGCCGCGCTCGACCTGGTGGCGGCGGGCGCCGGGTTGCTGCCGATCCCGCACCTCCTGGCCAGGACCATCAAGCGGGACGACGTGCGCTTCGTGCCGCTCGACGCGGGCGACCTGCGCATCACCTACGCCCTGGCCTGGTCGAAGGAGCACGTCACACCGGAGCTGATGGCCCTGGTGCAGGCGGTCCAGGACGCCCTGTGGACCAGGTGACCTACCACGGGAGAGTGCCCGAGACGTCGAAGTACCCCCCGGTCGGACCGTCGGGGCCCACCTGCGCCATCCGTACGATGATCTCGGCGCCCTCCTCCACGGTCTGCGTGCCCGTGTGCCCGTTCAGGTCCGTCGCGGTGTAGCCGGGCTCCACCGCGTTGATCCGCATGCCGGGGAACGCCTTCGCGTACTGCACGGTGATCATGTTGACCGCGGCCTTCGACGCGGGATAGGCGACACCCGGGTAGGCGTACGCCGGCGTGCCCGCGGTGGTGACCCCGGCCAGCGACGCCAGGCCGCTGCTGACGTTGACGATGACGGGGGCCGCCGAGCGCCGCAGCAGCGGCAGGAAGGCGTGGGTGACGCGGACGACGCCGAAGACGTTCGTCTCGAACAGCGTGCGCATCATGCCGGCGGTCACGTCCGCGGCGCCGAAGACGCCTCCGTCAGGGGTGCGCCCTTCGACGCCCGCGTTGTTGACCAGCACGTCGAGCCCGCCGCCGGCCTCGATGGTCTTGGCCGCGGCCGCGACGGAGTCGTCGTCGGTGACGTCGAGCAGGACGAACCCCGCACCCAGCCGCTCGGCCGCCAGGCGCCCGCGTTCGGCGTCCCTGCTGCCGGCGTACACGGTGTGACCTGCTTCGATGAGCCGGCGGGCGGTCTCGAAGCCCAGGCCCTTGTTCGCTCCGGTGATCAGTGTTGTCGTCATGTCCTCAGCCTCCGGCGGGGCGGCCCCGGCCGGCCAGTGGCCCCGTTGTCCTGGGACCGCCAGTACCAGGCGAGCACACCGGTGCCACGTGCACACTGGTGGCATGACGCGGACGGAATTCGGGCAGGCGGTGCGGCGCTGGCGCGACCGGGTCTCGCCCGCGACGGTCGGGCTGCCCGGCGGCGGTCGCCGGCGCGCGGCCGGGCTGCGCCGCGAGGAGCTCGCCCTGCTGGCCGGGATCTCCGCCGACTACATCACCCGCCTCGAACAGGGCCGCGCCGTCAGCCCGTCGGCCCAGGTCGTCGAGGCGCTGGCGCGGGCGCTGCGGTTGTCGGCGGACGAGCGTTCCTACCTGTTCCGGATGGCCGGGCTTGAGCCGCCGGGGCCCGAGATGGTGCCCGGGTTCATCACTCCGAGCGTCCAGCGGCTGCTCGACAGGCTGGCCGGCACACCCGTCGGGGTCTACGACGCGGCCTGGACGCTGCTCCTGGCCAACCCGATGTACGCGGCGCTGATGGGCGATCCGTCCGGATGGCGGGGCGACGACCGCAACGGTGTGTGGCGCAACTTCGTCGGCCCCGGCGGCCGGGTGCGCCACACGCCCGAGGCACGGCGCGCGTTCGAGGCCGCGCTGGTCGCCGACCTGCGCGCCACCGCCGGGCGCTATCCCGCCGACCAGCAGGTGGGCCGCCTGATCGCGCGGTTGCGCGCGAGCAGCGACCGGTTCGCCGAGTTGTGGGACTCCGGCATCGTCGGCCGGCACGAGGCGGCGCGCAAAACGATCGAACATCCGCAGGTGGGCCCCGTGACGCTTGACTGCGACGTGCTCAGCGTGGCGGGTGGCGACCTGCGCATCATGGTCTACACCGCCGAGCCCGGCACCGACGACGCCGAACGCCTCGCGCTGCTGGCCGTCCTCGGCACCCAGACGCTCTTGGGATAGCGTCTCAGGTGGCGGGCAGGTTCTTCAGCGCCTCACGGCGGCTCAGGCCCGAGATGCCCTTGGCGTTGACGTAGCGTACGACCTCGGAGGGGTTGGTCTTGGCGTATTCGCGTAACGCCCAGCCGATGGCCTTGCGCGCGAAGAAGTCGTTGTCGGACAGGCTCGGCTCGATGCACGCGTAGAGCAGGGCCGTGTCGGTGCGCGCCTTGAAGCGGTTTTGGCAGAGGATCGCGGTGCGGCGTTTCCACAGGTCGGCGTCGTGGGCCCACTCCAGCATGAGCGGCCGCATGGTCTCGGGGAACGCGGCCAGCAGCCCGCCGACGCGGTGGGTGGCCAGCTCGTCGACGAGGTCCCACCAGGCGCCGGTGACGATCATCTCTTCGTACATCGGCACGGTGTAGAGGGTCTGGAACTCGCGGTAGTAGCGGTGGCCGGACAGCTCGACGGCGGCATAGCGCTCCTCGCGGTATTCGGCCTCCCGCCACAACGCCAGCACCGCCCGGCGCCACTCGGGCGCGGTCGCCAGGCGGTGCCCGGCGAACACCCGCCGCAGCGCCGTCCGCCGGGCCACGGCCTGGACGCCGAGGAACGGCAGCGCGGACTTCATGTAGGCGCGCATCGTCTCGGCCTTGGCCGGCTCGGCGACCTCCTGCAGTGCCAGCCGCACCGCCTTGCCGAGGCTCATTTCCGGTGCGTGGTGCGCTCGCCCGTGGCGAGCCCGTCGAACAACACGGTGATGTAGTGCTCGGCCAGGCCGCTCGTGTTGAGCCTGCCGCCGGGGCGGAACCAGCGGACCGCGACCCAGATGGTGTCGCGGATCATGCGGTAGGTCAGCTTGGGGTCGACGTCGGGCCGGAACAGCCCGGCCGCCTGGCCGGCCTTGATCTGCGCCACCCACATCTGCTCGACCTCGTCCTCGGCCTTGACGAGGTAGTTGAACCGGGGGAACTGGCGCAGATAGTTCCAGTCGTTCTGCATGACGGTGATCGCGGCGCGGTGGGGCTCGAGCGTGCCGAAGCCGATGCGGACCATCTCCGACAACACGGTGCGAGCGTCGCCACCGGACTCGAGGGCGGCGCGGTAGCGGGCGATGAGGTCGTCGAGGAAGGTGGAGAGCACCTCGTCGACGATCGTCTCCTTGGAGTCGAAGTGGTGGTAGAGACTTCCTGAGAGGATGCCGGCCTCGTCGGCGATCTCGCGGACGGTCGTGGCCTGGAAGCCCTTGCGCGCGAAGAGCTCCGCGGCGAGCTTGACGAGATGGTCGCGGCGCTCAGACGCCGACCCTGACGAGGTCGTGCGCTGGCGCTTGGCCGGGGTGGTCGCGGTGCCGGAGTTCTTTCGCGTGGTCACCTTCCCATTATGAAGCCTCAGACAATCGCTTGTTCACCTAACCTGCCCAGTTCATGCGGCGTTCCGCGCTAGACCAAGCGCTTGCTACGATGCGAGGATGAGCGAGGCGTACATCGTCGGAGCCGTCCGCACCCCCGTCGGGCGGAGGAACGGCGGACTGGCCGGAGCGCACCCCGCCGACCTCGGCGCCCACGTGCTCAAGGAGCTGATGCGCCGCACCGGCGCCGCCCCCTCGGCCGTCGAAGACGTGATCTTCGGCTGCGTCGACACCATCGGCCCGCAGGCCGGCGATGTCGCCCGCACCTGCTGGCTGGCCGCCGGCCTGCCCGAGGAGGTGCCGGGCGTCACGATCGACCGCCAGTGCGGCTCCTCCCAGCAGGCGTTGCACTTCGCCGCCCAGGCCGTGCTCTCCGGCACGAACGACCTGGTGGTGGCCGGCGGCGTGCAGAACATGAGCATGGTCCCCATCTCGGCCGCGATGCTCGCGGGCCGCCCGCTCGGGCACGAGACCCCCTTCGGGGGCTCCAAGGGCTGGGCCGAACGGTACGGCACGCGGGAGGTCTCGCAGTTCGCCGGGGCCGAGCAGATCGCCGCCCGCTGGCAGATCACCCGCGAGGAGATGGAGCGGTACGCGTACACGTCGCACCGGCGGGCCCTGCACGCCATCGAGGCCGGTCACTTCCGGCGCGAGATCGCCCCCTACGAGGGCGTCGCAGTGGACGAGGGCCCGCGCGCGGACACCTCGCCCGAGAAGATGGCCGGGCTCAAGCCCCTGGCCGAAGGCGGCAGGCTCACCGCAGCCCTGGCCTCCCAGATCTCCGACGGCGCCGCCGCCCTGCTCGTCGCCTCGCCCAGGGCCGTACGCGAACACGGCCTGACCCCGCGTGCCCGCGTGCACCACCTGTCGGCCCGGGGCGCCGACCCGATCATGATGCTCTCCGCCC
>NZ_SMKP01000477.1:0-408 GCF_004349015.1 Nonomuraea diastatica | reverse complement strand
AAAGCGAACAACGCCGGCTGCGTCATCCCCGTCTCGCCCAGCACACCCCCCGGATCGGAGAACATCACCTCACGCAACGAATACGGCAACAACGGCTCGAACAGGGCGCAGATCTCCTCCAACGCCTCCGCGAACACCGGGAACGCCACCGCGAGCTCGCGGCCCATGCCGACCCGCTGACTCCCCTGACCCGCGAACAAAAGCGCCAGCTTCCCACCGGAACCACTCCCCGAGATCCCCGCAGAGGGATCATCGGCCAGCGCCCGCAACCCGGCCACCAGCTCGTCCCGATCGGCACCCACCACCACCGCACGCTGCTCCAGCACCGCCCGGCCCGACGCCAACGACCACGCCACATCAGCGACGTCCAGCTCCGGTCGCGCCGTGATCCACGACGCGAGCCGACCA
>NZ_SMKP01000067.1:0-48141 GCF_004349015.1 Nonomuraea diastatica | reverse complement strand
CCCCCGGACCGAACGGTTCCTCCTCGACCCGCCCCCGGGCGTGACCGGCGTCTCGGTGGACGTCGCGGACGGCGTCGAATGCGTCGTGGACGGCGGCGAGCTGCGCGTGACCACGGTCCCCGGTCGGCAGTCGGGCGCCGCGTTCACCGGCCCCGTCCGCTTCACCTGTGGCCCTGGCCGGATGCCGCTCGGCGACTGGGAGGAGCACGGCCTGGCCGGCTACAGCGGCGGCGTGCGCTACCGCGCCACGGTCACCGCCCAGGCCGGGCCGGGCGAGCTCGACCTCGGCCGGGTCAGGGGCACGGCGGAGGTCACGGTGAACGGCCGCCCGTGCGGGATCAGGGTGTGCTCGCCGTACGTCTTCGACGTCGAGCTGGACGACGGTGACAATGCCGTCGAGGTCCTGGTGCTGGGCACGCTGGCCCCCTATTTCGACGAGATCAGTCCCACGCACTTCGTCTTCGCCGGCCAGCGCGTCACGGGCCTGTTCGGCCCCGTACGCCTGCGCGTGGCGATGGTGGACCCGCACGCGCCCTGAGGCGGCTCCCGCCCGGACGTGCTCTTCCGGGTTCGGCTCCGGCGGCGATGGCGAAGGCGCGGGGTGCACCAACGGTTTCTCGGTGTCGGCGAGCTGACCGCAGGACCGGTCAGGATCGGAGAAGCGCCGGTCATCGGGTCGCGGTTAACGTGGCGGTATGGACGTCACCATTCACACGACCTTCCTCCCGCACGACGACCCGGAGGCCTCCCTGGCCTTCTACCGCGACACTCTCGGCTTCGAGGTGCGCAGCGACGTCGGACAGGGCAAGATGCGCTGGATCACGGTCGGCCCTCCCGGCCAGCCGGGCACGTCCATCCTCCTGGCGCCGCCGGCCGCCGACCCCGGCATCACCGAGGACGAGCGCCGCACCATCCTCGAGATGATGGCCAAGGGCACCTACGGCTGGATCCTGCTGGCCACCCGTGACCTCGACGGCCTCTTCGAGAAGGTGCAGGCCGGCGACGCCGAGGTCGTCCAGGAGCCGACGGAGCAGTCCTACGGTGTCCGCGACTGCGCCTTCCGCGACCCCGCGGGCAACCTGGTCCGCATCCAGGAGCTTCGCCGGGCGGGCTCCGCTCTCGGGAGGTGAGCCGGTCCCGCTCTCAGGAATCGACGAAAGGGGTTGTCTCATGTGCCATCCCGCATGGGGGCGCGCTCTCACCGCGGCGGAACGCCTGAAGGACCTCGCGCGACTGCGCCGCGTCCGCGACCGTATCGACAGGGAGTACGCGCAGCCGCTGAACGTCGAGGCGCTCGCCCGCGGCGTGCACATGTCGGCCGGGCACCTCAGCCGCCAGTTCCGGCTCGCGTACGGCGAGTCGCCGTACGCCTATCTGATGACGCGTCGCATCGAGCGCGCGATGGCGCTGCTGCGCCGCGGCGACCTCAGCGTCACCGAGGTCTGCTTCGCGGTCGGCTGCTCGTCGCTGGGCACCTTCAGCACCCGTTTCACCGAGCTGGTCGGCATGCCGCCCAGCGACTACCAGCGCCGCGCGGCGGGTGTCGTGGCGGGGTTGCCTTCCTGCGTGGCGAAGCAGGTGACGAGACCGCTCAGGAACCGGGAAGCGCCGGTCGCCGAGCCGCAACCGGCGTGAGTCACGTACGTGGTGCGCGATCAGCAGCACGGCGGGCCGTAGTCCGCCGAGGACCACGTGGTGTGTGCGCCAGCTCATAGTGGGCTGCCGGAATGTGTGTCCTTCTCACCTGGTCCACCGGCCCGGCTGCCACTTAGCGTTCACGGTTACGGCGGCCTGAGCGTGACTCGGGTCACGTCATGACGCGCGAGGAGGGCGCATGGGCGCAGATCCGGTGGGGAGCGGGCACGGTGCCGCCCCGGGCGGATCCGTCCCCGTCCTGAAGGTGCGCGGGCTGAGCAGGGAGTTCCGCGGCTTCCTCGCCGTGGACGGCGTGGACCTGGACGTGGCCGAGGGCAGCGTGCACGCGCTGGTGGGACCCAACGGCGCCGGCAAGACCACCCTGTTCAACCTGCTCACCGGCTTCCTCAAGCCGACCGCGGGCAGCGTGTTGCTGGCCGGCGGCCGGGAGCTGGCCGGGCGCAGCCCCGAGGCGATCACCCGGCTGGGCGTGGCGCGCTCGTTCCAGATCACCAGCCTGTTCGCCGAGCTGACCCCGCACCAGCACGTGGAGCTGGCACTGGCGAGCCCCACCGGTCTGGGCTGGCGGTTCTGGCGTTCCGACCGGGCGCTGGCCCGCTTCGCGGAGCGCGCGGAGGAACTGCTCGACCAGGTCGGGCTGTCCGGCCAGGGCGACGTCCCGGCGGGCTCGCTGCCGTACGGGAGCAAACGCGCGCTGGAGCTGGCGCTCGCCCTGGCCCTGGACCCCAAGGTGCTCCTGCTCGACGAGCCGACCGCCGGGATGGGCGTGGAGGACGTCGACCGTACGAGCGCGCTCATCCGCAAGATCCGTGCGGGCCGCACCGTGGTCCTGGTCGAGCACAACATGAACGTGGTGGCCAGCCTCGCCGACCGGGTGAGCGTCCTGCAGCACGGCAAGGTGCTGGCCGAAGGCCCGTACGCCGAGATCCGCCACGACCCGCGGGTCATCACCGCCTACCTCGGAGACTCCCATGCTGCGCGTTGACGGGCTGTCGGCCTGGTACGGCGAGGCGCAGGCCCTGCGCGAGGTGTCGATGCGGGTCGACGAGGGCGAGATCGTCACGCTGGTCGGCCGCAACGGCGCGGGCAAGACCACGCTGTTGCGCTGCCTGATGGGACTGCACGGCTCGTACGGCAGGACCACGGGCACGGTCTCGTTGTCCGGCGAGGACATCACCGGCCTGGCCCCGCACCGCAGGGCCCGCCGCGGCCTCGGCTTCGTCCCCGACGACCGGGGCGTGTACGCCACCTTGTCGGTGGAGGAGAACCTGCTGCTCCCGCCCGTGACCAAGGGGAGCCAGGAGCCGTGGTCGCTGAAGCGGGTGTACGAGACGTTCCCGCCGCTGCGCGAGCGGCGCCGCTTCCCCGGGACGAAGTTGTCGGGCGGTGAGCAGCAGATGCTCGCGCTGGCCCGCGTGTTGCGGACGGGCGCCCGGCTGTTGTTGTGCGACGAGCCCACCGAGGGCCTGTCGCCGCTGATCGTCCAGCAGATCGGCGAGATCCTCCGCGAGGTCAAGGCGGCCGGGGTGACCGTGCTGCTCATCGAGCAGAACGTGCACTTCGCCGCCACCGTCGCCGATCGGCACTATCTGCTCGCCGAGGGCCGGATCGTCGAGTCCATGGACAACGACCAGGTCCGCGAGCGTGAGCACGAGCTGCTCGAATACCTCGGAATCTGACGATCACCACGCCGCTGGGAAACAGAGGAGATGCCTGAATGAGAGTCACAGGCTGGAGCGGCTGTCTGGCCGCCACGGGGCTGCTGCTGGCCGGGTGCGGGGGCGGGCCGGGCGGTGGCGACGAGAAGATCAGCGACGGCAAGGTGGTGCTGGCCGTGCTGAACGACCAGTCGGGCATCTACGCCGACACCTCCGGGCGCCAGACGATCGAGGCCGTCAAGATGGCTGTGGCCGACCATCAGGCGAAATATGGTGACAAGACGGTGGCCAAGACGATCGAGGTGAAGGACGCCGACCACCAGAACAAGCCGGAGATCGCCAACTCCAAGGCGCAGGAGCTCTACGACCGGCAGCAGGCCGACGTGATCCTCGACGTGCCGACCTCCTCGGCCGCGTTCGCCGTCGCCACCATCGCCAAGAACAAGAAGAAGGTGTTCATCGACGTCGGCGCCGCCAGCACCGAGCTGGAAGGCAAGCAGTGCAACAAATACACCTTCCACTACGGCTACAACAGCTACATGCTGGCCCACGGCACCGGCAGCGAGGTCACCAAGGACGGCTCCAAGAACTGGTACATCGTCTACCCCGACTACGCGTTCGGGCAGGACATGGAGAAGACCTTCAGCACGGCGATCAAGGCCGCGGGCGGCACCGTGGTCGCGTCCGACCCGACGCCGTTCCCCAACGACAACTTCTCCACGTTCCTGCTCAAGGCGCCGAACCTGGACCCCAAGCCGCAGGTGCTCGGCACGATGCAGGCCGGCGGTGACCTGGTCAACCTGGTGAAGCAGTACAACGAGTACAAGCTGCGCGACAAGGGCGTCGGTCTCGCGGTCGGGCTGCTGGCGCTCAGCGACATCCACTCGCTCGGCTCGGACGCCCTGGCCGGGACCCGCTACACCGACATGTGGTACTGGAACGCCGACGAGAAGTCCCGCGCCTGGGCCGACAGGTTCCACGCCAAGACCGGCAAGCGGCCCACCGCCAACATGGCGGCCAACTATTCGGCCGCCCTGCAGTACCTGGAGGCCGTGCAGCGCGGCGGCACCGACAACTCCGACGAGGTGGTCGAGCAGCTCGAAGGCCACAAGATCGAGGACATGTTCGCCCGCAACGGCACCATCCGCGCCCAGGACCACCTGCTGCTGCACGACGCCTACCTGTCGCAGGTCAAGCCGTCCAGCGAGGTCAAGGAGCCGTACGACTACGTGAAGGTCCTCAAGACCATCCCGGCGTCGGAGGCGTTCCAGCCGCAGCCCGACCCCGCCTGCAAGCTGTAGGCGGCCGGCGTGCTCCAGCAGGCGTTCAACGGGCTGGTGGGCGGAGCCTTCTACGCTCTGCTCGCCCTTGGCCTGTCCGTCATCTTCGGGATGCTCGGCGTGGTCAACCTGGCCCACGGCGCGTTCTACATGCTCGGCGCCTTCGGGGCGTTCATCGCGCTCGACTCGTTCGGCCTCAACTTCTGGTTGTCCCTGCTGCTGGTGCCGCCGCTGCTCGGCGTCGCGGGGGTCGTGCTGGAACGGCTGTTCATCCGGCGGCTGACGCCACTCGACCCCCTCTACAACTTCCTGTTCACGTTCGGTCTCGCGCTCATCCTGCAGGACCTGGTGAAGCGGGAGTACGGGGTGAGCTCACAACCGTACCCCAGGCCGCCGGCCCTGGACGGCACGGTCGACCTGGGGCTGTTCACCTACCCGGCCTACCAGGTGTTCGTGCTGGCGGTGTCGGTGCTGATGTGCGTCGCGGTGTGGCTGGTGCTCACCCGTACCCGCGTCGGGATGATCGTCCGGGCCGCGACCGAGCGGTCCGAGCTGACCCGGGCGCTCGGCATCGACGTCGGCCGGTGGGTGACCCCGGTGTTCGGCTTCGGGATCGCGCTGGCCGCGTTCGCCGGGGTGCTGGCCGCGCCGATGCGGGCGGTCAACCCGCTCATGGGCGCCGACCTCATCATCACCGTCTTCGCGGTCGTGGTGATCGGCGGTCTCGGCTCGGTGTTCGGCTCTGTCGCCGCGGGCTTCGCCGTCGGGCTGGTGTCGGCCCTCGGCAACCTGTACGTGCCGGCGCTCTCCCAGATCCTGGTGTTCATCCTCATGGCCGTCGTGCTGTTGTGGCGCCCGGCCGGGCTGTTCGGACGCGAGGAGGCGTTCCGGTGATCCTGACCAGGCTGGCGCGCTCGGGCCGGGGCGGATGGCTGCTCCTGGCGGCCGGGCTCATCGCCGCCTTCGCCCTGCCCTGGCTGATCTACCCGCCGGTGGCGCTCGACATCGCCTGCTGGGCGCTGTTCGCCGCGTCGGTGGACCTGCTGCTGGGCTTCACCGGGTTGCTGTCGTTCGGGCACGCCGCGTTCTGGGGCGGGTCGGCCTACTGCACCGGCCTGATCGCGCTGCACACCGGGCTGCCGTTCCCGGTCGCGATCGCGGGCGGCGCGGTGTTCACGGCACTGCTGGCGCTCCCGATCGGATTCCTGTCGGTACGGCTCAGCGGCATCTATTTCGCCATGGTCACCCTGGCCTTCGCCCAGATGATCTATTTCGTCGCCAACCAGTGGCGGGACGTCACGGGCGGGGAGAACGGCCTGCAGGGGATCCCCCGGGAGTTGTTCGGGCTCGACCTGTCCGACTCGTTCTTCTTCTACTACGCGGGCCTGCCGTTCGTGCTGGCCGGCTTGTTCGTCGCCTGGCGCATCGTACGCTCGCCGTTCGGCCGGGTGCTGGTGTCCATCCGCGCCAACCCGGACCGGGCGCGCGCCCTCGGGTACCCGGTCGACCGCTACAAGCTGCAGGTCTTCGTCCTGTCCGCCGCGCTCGCCGGGACCGCCGGGGGAGTCTTCGCCATCGGCCACGGCTTCGCCTCGCTGGAGGGCGTGTACTGGACCACCTCCGGGCAGGCCGTGATGATGGTCATCCTCGGCGGGATCGGCACGCTGTGGGGCGGCGCCATCGGCGCGGCCCTGATCGTCCAGCTTCAGGACTTCCTGGCCACCGCGGGGTTCGCCGAGACCGGGATCATCACCGGCTTGATCTTCATCGTGGTCGTGCTGGTGTTCCGCCGGGGCATCTGGGGAACGGCCCGCCACCTGCTGGCCGCCCGGGGTACGCCCGCGCCCGCCGACGTGGCCGCCGAACCCAGGAAGTCGGTCGACACCCCGGCCTGACCGTGAAAGCCCGCCCGTTGAGTGGGTGAACGCTCCGTACAATCACCTATCTCCGCAGCAGCCTGGTAATTCGCGATTCACGGGACTTGACTGGTCCCCATTGTGGACGCGCGAATGCTACAACGATGGGCAAGTCATCGATCACGCGGCGGCCGGCAACGCCGGCACCTGCGGACGAGTCCTGCGGACGTGCCCGCGTTGACGGGAGCGAGGGTGTGAACAGGCGCAGTTTCCTCCAGCTTCTCGTGGACGGGGCCCCGCTGCCCCACTACGACGAGGTCCTGCACGACGCGGTGGCGGGCGCCGCCTCACCCGCCGAGATAGCGGATCTGCAGGCCGAGCACACGCTCGCGCTCCAACTCCGCGACACGCTGGAGAAGCGGCGCAGCCGCCATGAACAGCAGCGTGCGCTGGTCGAGTGCGCGAAGGAACTGGCGGAGGACCGCAGCGACCCCGACACGATCCTCAGCCTGATCGTGAGCCAGGCACAGCGGCTGCTCGGCTGCGACATGGCCTACCTGAGCCTCAACGACAACGAAGGCCGGGCGACCTGCATGCAGGTGATGGTCGGCGCGACCTCCTCGGCGTGGAAGGACGTCAGGATTCCGTTCGGGATCGGCATCGGCGGCAGGGTCGCCGCCACGGGCACGCCGTTCTCGACGCCCGACTACTTCAGCGACGAACGGCTGACGCACGACCCGGCGGTCGACACCTCGGTCAGGGCGGAGCGGCAGGTGTCGATCGTCGGCGTGCCGCTGCGCACCAGCGCCGTCATCGGGGTGCTGTTCGCCTCCAACCGCACGCCGGGGTGGTTCTCCCACGACGCCATCGCCCTCCTGGGCTCCTTCGCCACCCTCGCCGCGACCGCCATCGAGCAGGCGCGGTCGAGGTACGACCGAGAGCAGACCCTGGCGGCGCTCAGGAAGGAGAACGAGGCTCTGCGGCAACGTACGGTCGACCAGGAAAGGGCGGTCGCGGCGCACGACCAGAGCATGGCCATCGTGCTCCGGGGCGGTGGCGTGCAGGAGGTCGTGGCCGCGGCGGGCGATCAGCTCGGTGGTGTGCTCGCCATCTTCGACGAGTTCGAGACGCCCGTCGCCTGGACACCGGGGGCGTCCCACGAGGTGCTGCGGGCGATGTCCGCCGCGGCGGGCGGCGCCGCGGGCCGGCCCGCCGTCGCCCACGACGGGACGTACTGGGTCACCGGCCTCGTCGCCGGCACCGAGAACCTCGGCACCCTGGTGTGGGGCCCGCCGGCCGCGTCCGTCGGCGACCTGGACAGGCGGCTGCTCGCCCGGGCGGCCGTCGTCGCATCGTTGCTCCAGCTGTTCAGCCGCAACCTCGCCGCCGCGGAGGCCAGGGTGCGCGGCGAGTTGCTGGACGACCTCCTCACGCCCACCCCCCGCACGTACTCCTCACTGGCCGAGCGGGCCCTGCGGATCGGCTACCAGCCCCAGAAGCGGCATGCCGTCGTCGTCGCGCACATCCGCGCGGAGAACCGGCAGAACCTCGCCTCCGTGGCGTCCGACCTCGCGGCCGCCCGCGACGGTCTGAGCACCGTGCGGGACGGCCAGGCGATTCTCGTCGTCCCCTCCGACGACCCGTCGCTGACGGGCCGCCAGATAGCACGCTCGATGACCACGCGGCTGGGGTCGCCGGTCACCGTCGGCGCCGCGGGACCGGTCGACGACCCGGCCGACCTGCCCAGCGCCTACGCGGAGGCGCTGGCCTGCGTACAGGCCCTGCTCCGGCTCGAACGGGTGGGAGCCGCCGCCACGGCCGACGACCTCGGGTACGCAGGACTGCTGCTCGGCGACGGCGCGTCCGCGGTGCGCTTCGTGGAACGCACGCTCGGGCCGGTCATCCGGCACGACGAACAGCGGTCCACCGCGCTGATGGAGACGCTCGGAACCTACTTCGCCACCGGGCAGAGCCTCGCCGCCAGCGCCAAACGGCTGCACATCCACCCGAACACCGTCACCCAGCGCCTCGACCGGGTCAGACGCCTGCTCGGCATGGACTGGAACAGCCCAGATCACACGCTGGAAGTGCAGCTGGCACTGCGGTTGCACCGGCTCCGCCGCGAACTCGACGACTGACGCGACGCGGGCGCGTCGGTACGTCTCGGGATCCACGGCCTGCCCGCCGCCTTCCCCGCCGCGTCAGGTCAGCAGATCTTGTAGGCGTGTCGCGTCGAGTTGTACGAGCAGGAGTCGATCAAACCGCATCGCGCTCGGCACGTCGTGGGTGAATCAGGGGCTGCGGACGATGCGGCCGGACTGGAGGACATACTTCGGCGGGCGGGTGCCGATGACCTCCGGGTCCTCTGCGGCGTCACCCTCGTAGACCACCAGGTCGGCCACCTTGCCCGGCTCGATGGTGCCGACCTTGTCGGCGATGCGCAGAAGTTCGGCGTTGACGCGGGTGGCCGACTCGATGGCGCCGGCGAGGCCGATCTCCGCGGCCATCAGGTAGATCTGGCGCGCCCGGGTGCGCTGCTCGATGCCGATCAGGTCGGCGCCCGAGCCGAGCGGGACGCCCAGGTCGTCCAGCATCGCCAGCGAACGGCGTTGCTGCGTGTGCAGGTTGTCGAGGTCGTCGAGCAGGTGGCCCGGCACGCCCCACGCGGCGGGATCGGCGGTCAGGCTCTCGACGACCGCGAGGGTCGGCACGACGATGGCGCCGCTGCGCTTCAACGCCGACGCCGTCTCGTCATCGATCACAGACACGTGTTCAAAGGAGCGGACGCCCGCCTCAAGGGCGCGCATCAGGCCGGTGACCGTGTGGGCGTGCGCCGTGACGTAGGAGCCGTGGCTCCGGGCCTCGTCGTGGGCCGCGCGAATCTCCTCGACGGTGAACTGCGGCGACTCGAGCGGGTCGCCTTCGGACAGGACGCCGCCGGTGACGAACATCTTGATCTGCTTCGCACCTCGGCGGAACTGCTGGCGTACGGCGGCCCTGACCTGGTCGGGGCCCGTACACAGGGCGTGGTTGCGCACCAGGCCGCCACAGCCGAAATCGGGGTTGGCCGGTTCGTCGGAGGACGTGGGCCGCATGTCGCCGTGGCCGCCGATCTGCGAGAGGATCTGCCCGCTCGGGTGCATGCGCGGGCCCTCGACCAGGCCCGCCTTGATGGCCTGGGTGACGCCGCCGTCGATGCCGCCGAGGTCACGCAGCGTGGTGAAGCCCTGGTCCAGGGATTCGCGCAGGTTCCTGAAGACGTAGCCCGCCTGCTCGGCCGCCGACCAGGACGCCTGGCCGTACAGGGAGAGCAGGCCCACGTGCGCGTGCGCGTCGATGAATCCGGGCAGTACGGTGTGACCGTCCAGGTCGAGCACCTCGTCGGCGGGCCCGCCCGGCGGTTCTGCGATGAGATCGTCGCGCAGCCAGAGGTCGCCGCGCCGAGGCTCGCGTCCGGTCGAGTCGAAGATCGTCGCGCCGCGCAGTCCGATGATGCCCATCAGTTCCTCCAAGGGTCGGGGAGCGCGTCGAGCACCGGAGGCCGGGGTTCTCCACCTGCGGGTGCGGGTCGAGCGAGCTGGTACGCGTCCTGGAACACCCAGGATGTTACGGCTTCGCCGGTTTCCGGTGGGCGTTCACCGGCGCCGGGTGAGTGCGCATATGTCCTTCGGAGCGGTCGCCGGAGGGGACGAACAGGGGGTGTGAGGTTGACGCGGCATGCCGATTCCGAGCTATCATCGCCACATGGCGATCAATCGGGAATCTGACCTGTGCGTCAGCGCCGACATCGCCGCCGGCGTCCCCCCGGCGGCCGCGCTGTTCCACTCCCTGGCCGACGAAACCCGGCTGCGCATCGTGGCGCGACTCGCCCGCGGCGAGGCCCGCGTGGTCGACCTGACCGCCGAGCTCGGGCTGGCGCAGTCCACGGTGTCCAAGCACCTGGCCTGCCTGCGCGGTTGCGGCCTGATCGACTATCGCGCCGAAGGGCGGCAGTCGTTCTACTCCCTGACCCGGCCCGAGCTGATGGACCTGCTCGCCTCGGCGGAGCAGTTGCTGGCGGTCACCGGCCACGCGGTGACGCTCTGCCCCGCTCCCGGCGACGGCGCCGCGCTCGGTGCAGGGGATGTCAGAGCATGACGGCGCTCAACCTACCCACCCCTGACCGGCGGGCGTCACTGCAGCGCCGGATCCGGCTGCTGGTCGCAGCCACCATCACCTACAACGTGATCGAAGCCGTCGTGGCCATCACCGCCGGCAGCATCGCCTCCTCAGCCGCACTGATCGGGTTCGGCCTCGACTCCGTCGTCGAAGTCGCCTCCGCCGCCGCGGTCGCCTGGCAGTTCTCCGCCACCGACCACGAGGCACGGGAGAAGACAGCGCTGCGCGTCATCGCGATCTCGTTCTTCGCCCTGGCCGCCTACGTCACCTTCGACGCCGTCCGGGCGCTGCTGGGCATCGGCGAGGCCGAGCACTCCACCCCCGGCCTGATCCTGGCCGCAGTCTCGCTCGTGATCATGCCGTTCCTGTCGTACGCGCAGCGCCGCGCCGGCCGTGAGCTCGGGTCCGCCTCCGCGGTGGCCGACTCCAGGCAGACCCTGCTGTGCACCTACCTGTCGGCGGTGCTGCTGGTGGGCCTGGCGCTCAACAGCCTGTTCGGCTGGTCCTGGGCCGATCCGATCGCCGCGCTGGCGATCGCCGCCGTCGCGGTCAAGGAAGGCCGCGAAGCCTGGCGCGGGGACGCCTGCTGCCCACACTGAGCGCCCGCTGTGAGGTCGAGCGCGGACGGCGGCGCAGCAGTTCGGCCCGGCGCGCGATCACCTGGTCGGTGGCGAACAACGGCACCCTGCGCGTCAGGAGCCACGCACCGTAACCTGCCCAAGCCAGGCAGAACACGGTCAACACCGCGAACGCCAGATGCGTACGGCCGGGCAGCGGCCCCGGCTCGCTCCACCACAGCGTGGCCACGAACACCACACCGCCCAGCCCGGCCAGGAGCGCCGCCACGGCTCGCACACGCCGCCACGGCGACAGCGACGGCTCAAGCCACTCGATCATCTCCTTCGCCGACAGGCGCGGCCCCTCTTCGGTCATGACCGGTATCCCCTTTCCTCCAGGTGCTCCCGCAACATCCACCCTGCACAGTCGGGCGAGAAGCCGCTCAGGTTCACGGGCGGGCGCGCGAGGAGGCAGGCCACGTGCGGACATCTGCCGCGATCGCCGCTCGAGGCCGACCGCGGCGTCAATCCGAGAGCGACCGCCACCCCGGCGTCAATCCGATCCGCGGCGAGCAGGGGTGCGGCGCTCCCAGGAGAACCGCGGCCTTCTCCCACCTCCCGCCCTCGTCGAGGGTAGGGCGCATGAGCGACGCGCCCACCGTGGTCCTCTCCGCATCGAAGACCGGCCGCCGCTGGTGGATTCCGCTGGTGGCCGCGTTGGCCGCCGGCCTCGCGATCTTTTCCGTACGCCCGCATCCGACCGGCGCCCCCGCAGCCGGTACGGCCTCACGAGGAGCACAGCCGATGGCAGGAAACGATGTCTCCGATGCCCTGGTGGTGATCGACGCCACGATCCACGTCACACCGTCACGGACGGTCAGCGGAGACCTGCGGGCCGAGGACGGAAGGATCACGTACGTCGGTCCGCGCGGGAGGGAGTCCCGTCCGGCCCGGGCCCGGGTGATCGAGGCGCACGGCGCGTTCGTCGTTCCGCTGCTCGTGGACACCGCGCTGCGCGCCCGCCCCGAGGACCGGCGCGACGCCTCCGACCTGGCCCCGGGCAACGCGGCGACCTTCGCCGTCACACGAGAGCGCGTGAGCGAGTCCCGGATCAGGCAGATGCTGGTACTCCAGCCGCATGATCTGCTCGCCGCCGTCGTGTCAGGACATGTCGAGGCGTGGCAGGGCGAACCCACCCGTCCCGCCGGAACCCCCGCCGCAGGACTCCGGAGATGGCGCGGAGTCTGGGTCGACGACTCCCGGGAGTTGGCACAGCACCTGCTCCTCGACGGCAGGTACACCGAGACACGCCACGGCCGGACCGATGCCTACACAGGCAGATACTGGGTCCACGAGGACCGCATCACCTACCTCGACGACTCCGGCTTCTGGGCCTTCGGAGAGCTGGTCGACGGAGTCCTCCACCACGCCGGGTTCGTCATGCACAAACGACCGGCCCCCGGTTGGCCGGGCCGTTCTTGACACAACCCCCGCCGTCGCCGGACGGACGCCCCCTGACCTGCCTGCGCGCGTCAGGGGAGCGTGGGCCGCATGTGCTGCCGCGCCCACTCCTCGAAGCTGGTGAGCGGAAGGCCGAGGTCCCTGGCGTACTGCGGGCGGGCCGGTTGACCGGCCACGTTCATCAGCTCAGCGACGTCGTCGCCTACTGCGTCGCGGCCCGAGGGCTGGCGCCGGCACTGGCCTACGACGGGGGCGAACTCGACTCCGTACACGAGAACTCCTGCTCGGCGATGCTGGAGGAGGCGGGAGTCCCGCTGCTGCGCCGCGCCGCGCAGGACGGCGCCGTGGCGGAGGACGTCACCGTCGCCGACCTGATCACGCTGATCGTCGGCATCGTCCTCGCAACAGAGCACCACCCCGACCCCGCCACCCGGGCGAACCGCCTGTTCCGACTGGCCGTCGCAGGTCTCAGCCCTCAGCGCTTGTGACGAGGCAGGTTCGCCGGTTCACGTCCATGCCTGCCCCCACGTACTCAAGCCCAGCGGCTCGTAGGTTGGGTGCATGCTCGACCTTCCCTCGAACGTGGCAGCGGCGCGGTTGCTGGAGCAACTGGGTGCGTCGCCTGCCGATCGGGACGAAGCGCTGGCGGCGCGGCCCGATCCCGGGGAACACCCGGAGTTGTGGCGGCACCTGGAACGGTGCCACCAGGACGTGACGTCGCACATGGGTTCAGGGCTTCCGGCCGGCGGGTATCGCGGCTTCCCGGCGTTTCCGGCCGACGCCGGCCCGGTGGCGCTCCATCTGTATGTCTGGCTCTATCTCGCCGTCCTGCCGGAGACACTGCGCTACCACGCCGAGCGGGGCATCGACCGCCGAACGTCATGGGAGACGTTGTCGACCCTCGGGCCCATGATGGCCGAACACCGATCCGTGCACGGGATCGGTGGAGTCGGAGGATTCGATCAGTGGTGTCCGCCGTTGAAGTTCCGGGGGGCCGAGTATCGGCTCGGCCGGTTGGAGTACGACCGCGGCCGGGGCGAGTGCCCGGACGGCACGACAGGATTCCTGCTGCACCTGCACATCCCGTCCGGTGCGCCGCTGTCCCCGGCTTCCTGTGACGAGTCGCTCGACCGGGCCCATAGGTTCTTCGGCCGTCATTTCCCCGACGAGCCGGTCTCGTACGTCGTCTGCCACTCCTGGTTACTCGACCCGCAGCTCACCGGATATCTGCCCGAGCGGTCGAACATCGTACGATTCCTGCGCCGTTTCGTGTTGAAACCGCTGACGTCCGGCGACGAGGATTTTGCGGACGGTTCCATGCTGGAGTACGTTTTCGGGCGGCCGGGCCAGACGGGGCCGGTCACCGCACGCCAACTCGCGGAGCTACCGCAAGACACTTCCCTGCGAAGGGCGTACGTCGCCCACCTCGGATCCGGACGGCACTGGCGGGCACGCACCGGCTCGATCGCCTTCCCCGCGAGCCCGGAACCCGCCCTGGCGGACCGGGACCGGCTTGCCGCTGATGCCGGCAGCGCCCCTCCCGGGCGCGACGGGGCCGAGCGGCCGTCCGTCGACCGCCCGCGCTGAAACATGGGGGAGGGATGTTGGTCTACTGCATTCGGTATGTATGATCGCAGGCGAAGTGGAGGGGAGTACTCCTTCGCGGCCACGTCGTCATCACGGACCCTCCTCGGGACCCGGCGCGGTCGGTCCGCGACGCCGCGGGCGGAGAAGACCTCCGACGGACGTGTCAACGCCAAGTCGGAGGAGCGCTCATGCCCCCACCTATGCCCGTGCCCGCCTGGCTGTGGGCGGTCACCCTCGCCGCCCTGCTCACCCTCATCCTCCTCGATCTGATCATCGTCAACAGGAGACCCCACAAGGTCACGATCGCCGAGTCGGCGCGGTGGATCGCCTTCTACATCGCCTGTGCCGTCGCTTTCGGCGCAGGCGTGTGGATTTTCGGCGGCGATGACCAGGCGGCCTCCTAC
The DNA here is from genome assembly GCF_004349015.1 of Nonomuraea diastatica. Classification (NCBI taxonomy): domain Bacteria; kingdom Bacillati; phylum Actinomycetota; class Actinomycetes; order Streptosporangiales; family Streptosporangiaceae; genus Nonomuraea; species Nonomuraea diastatica. Next base: position 33,524 of record NZ_SMKP01000067.1, on the reverse strand, counting down.
ATCACCGGCTACATCACCGAGTACACGCTGAGCGTCGACAACCTGTTCATCTTTATGATCATCATGGCGAACTTCGCCGTGCCTGCGATTCACCAGCACCGCGTGCTGCTCATCGGGATCATGATGGCGCTGGTCATGCGCGGGATCTTCATCGGCGTGGGCGCGCAGGCCGTCCAACGGTTCAGCTGGGTGTTCTGGATCTTCGGCGGCATCCTCATCTACACCGCGTGGAAATTCGCCTTCAGCAACAAGGATGACGAGGAGTACGACCCCAACGGGGGTGTCGTACGGTTGGTGCGCAGGCTGTTCAAGGTCACCGATGACTACCACGGCTCACGGCTGACCGTCCGGCAGGATGGTCGCCGCCTGCTGACCCCGATGTTCATCGTCATCGTCGCCATCGGCGGCGCGGACCTGGTGTTCGCGGTCGACTCCATCCCCGCGATCTTCGGCATCACCCAGGACGCCTACCTGGTCTTCGCGGCCAACGCGTTCGCGCTGATGGGGCTGAGACAGCTCTACTTCCTGCTCGGCGGGCTGGTGGAGAAACTCGTCTATCTCACGTACGGGCTGGCGGTCATCCTCGGCTTCATCGGCGTGAAACTCGTCCTGCACGCCCTGCACGAGAACGAGCTGCCGTTCATCAACGGCGGCGAGCACGTCACCTGGGTCCCTGAGATCAACAACTGGACCTCGTTGGCCATCATCGTCACCGTGCTCACCGTCACGACGGTGGCCAGCCTGATCAAGGCCAGGCGCGACACACGCCAGGTCGCCGAGCCGTCCGTGCCGGAGCCCGCCGAGCCGTCCGTGTCCGAGCCCGCCGACGGGGCTCGCAACTGACCGGGGGCAGGCTCGCCGACCGGCGGCGAGCCTGCCCCGGACCCGAGGCCGAAAGCCGGCCGCACCCTGAAAGATCGGGTCAAACCCCGGGCTGACCGGTGATCACCGGGAAGAGCGTCACCTGAACGCGGTCCACCAGGCCGGTGCTCGGTCCCAGCGCCTGCACGAATCGCCGAAAGGTGTCGGCTCCGAGGATGCCCGCCGGCTGCAGGAGGCGCGCCGGCTGCAGGAGGCGCGCCGGCTGCAGCCGGCGCGCTGGATCACAGGTCAGAACGCATCGGGGTAGAGCTGCTCCGCGATCTGCCGCACGATCGAGATGTTGCCCAGCGTTCCGGGGAACACGTCGGCGCTCGAGACCGCGATCAGCCGGCCATCGCGCACCGCCGGCATGTCCGGGAAGGTGGTGGTGAGGTATTTGCGGGTCGCGGCCTCGTGCTTCTTGTCGTACACCGAGAACACCAGCGCGTCGGGCTGCTTGGCCGCGAGGGATTCGGGGGTGATCGTCGCGGCGAAGAACTTCGCGAACGCCGGCTGATCGGGGGTGTAGACGTTGTCGGCCCCGGCCAGGCGAAGGATGTCGTATTCGACGCCGGCGCCGATGGCCTGCAGGGTGGTGCCGTCGACGTACACCTGAGCGACGCGCAGCTTGTCCACGTCAGCAAGCGCCTTGGCGACTTCGTCGAGGTCGGCCCGGCTCTTCGCGATGAGGTCGGCGGCGGCGTCCTCGACGCCGAAGATCTCGCCGATGTTCTCCAGATCGGTGAACAGGTCCGTGACCTCACCGGTCATGCGCCGGTCTTGGCACCCGCCGTTGGCGACGTAGACGGAGGCTCCGGCCTGTTCGAGCTGCTCGATGCTGGCAAAGCCCTGTTCTGCGGTGAACTCGTAGGTTGTGGGCGAGTAGACGAAGTCCGGTTCGACGGCCAGCAGGTCCTCACGGCTGGGCGGGGCGACCTCGCCGATCATCGGAACGTCTTTGGCAAGCGGCGCCACGTCCTCCGGCAGTGCCTGCGCCTTGGCCTGGGCCTGCCCGGCGATGCGGTCGGCCAGACCCAGACGCAGCAGCAACTCGGTCTGCGCCGGGTGCATGCCGACGGCTGCTTCCGGAGTGTCGTCGACGACGACCTTCCGGCCGCAGTTCTCCAGCGTCACCGTGTCGGCCGCGCCGGACCCCTCGGGGGCCTGGGTCACAGAGGAACCGCAGCCGGCGATGAGCAAGGCTATGGCGGCGTTCGCGATGACGGCGGATCGTGCGGGGATGCGAGAGGCGCGGGTCATGTGCGGACGCTGCTTTCTGTTCGGGTGGAGGGCTCATCGATGTGGCCTCCGCCCGCATCGAGGCGGCGGAAGGCGAAGACGGGATCGTCGGCGTCGCCGAGGACGCGGACGTCCACGCCGAACGTGGTGCGGACCAGCTCAGGGCTGAACACTCGGGCGGGCGGCCCGGCGGCGACGATGCGACCGGCGTCGAGCACGACGACACGGTCGCAGTACTGGGTCGCAAGGTTCAGGTCATGGAGAGCGGCGATCACGGTGCGTCCCAGACTGCGCACCGTGCTCATCAACTCGTGCTGGTGGCTGATGTCGAGATGGTTGCTCGGTTCGTCCAGCACCAGCACCGGGCTCTCCTGGGCGAGGGCGCGGGCGAGCATGACGCGCTGCCGCTGACCTCCGGAGAGAGTGGCGACCATGCGGTCGCCGAGGTCGGTGATCTCGGCGCGGCGCATCGCCTCTTCCGCGATACGTATATCGTCCGGAGTGTCCCGGCCGAAGGAGGCGCGGTGCGGGGCACGGCCGAGCAACACCGTCTCCTGAACGCTCAAGTCGAAGTCGGTCGGCGGGTCCTGGAGCATGACCGCGACCGCTCGTGCCGCCTGCCTGCCGCTCAGGCGGCGCACTTCCTGCCCGTCGAGGCGCACCGTGCCCTGCCGTGGCTTCAGCGCACGGTAGAGCGTGCGCAGCAGCGAGGACTTTCCGCTGCCGTTCGGCCCTACCAGGCCCACCACCGTGCCCGATTCAACGATCAGCGACGCCTGCCGCACCACGTCCCGGCCGCCGAGGGCGACGGTGACGTCGTCGAACTCCACCCTCATCGGCCGAACCCCGCCCGCTCGGCTCCGTCCCGCCGCATCAGCCACAGGAAGAACGGAGCACCGACGAATGCGGTGAGGATGCCCAAGGGGATCTCCGTCGGCGCCGCGACCGTCCGTGCCAGCAGGTCCGCGATCATCAGGAACACCGCCCCGCCCAGCACCGTCACCGGCAACATCCGCCGATGGTCCGCACCGACCGCGATCCGCGCGAAGTGCGGGATGACCAGCCCGACGAACCCGATCCCGCCGGCGACCGAGACCACGGTGCCGGTCAGCAGCGACGCCACCACCAGCAGCAGCCCGCGCAACCGGGAGGCGTTCACCCCCAGCGAGACCGCCGACTCGTCCCCGGTCAACAGCGCGTTCAGCGACCGCACCAGCAGCGCCGCGATCACCCCAGCCACCACGAGCGCGACAGCCGGGCCGATCAGGCTCGGCATCGACGCCGCCGACACACTCCCCAGCAGGAAGAACAGCACACTGACAACGTTCTGCGCATCCGTGGAGATCGTCAGATAGCTCGTCACCGCGCTCAGCAAGGTCCCCAACGCGACACCCGCCAGAATCATCCGCGTCGGCGACAACTCCGCGTTCTTACGCGCCAACGCCGCCACGCCCACGCACGCCGCCAACGCGCCCGCGAACGCGGCCACGTTCAACGACAACCCGCCCAACGCGGCCGAACCGAACACGATCACGAGCACCGCCCCGACACTCGCGCCCGAGGACACGCCCAGGATGTAGGGCTCGGCGAGCGGATTGCGCACCGTGACCTGCATCAATGCACCCGCCAGCGCCAACCCGGCACCGGCCAGCGCCGCCAGCAGCGTCCGCGGCAGCCGGAACTGCCACACCGCCTGATCCTGCAACGGCGTCAACGTCCCATCCGACATCCACGGCATCCCCGGAACCAGGTGCCCGATCACGATCTGAGCCGCATCCACCGGGCCCACCGACACCGATCCCACCGCACCAGACAGCACGACCAGAAAACATGCTGTGACCGAAAGCGCCACGCTGAGCAGCCCCGTGCGCCGCGCCAGACGACGCCGCGCGCGACCAGGCACGGCTGTCTGGTCATCAGAGGTGGAGGAGCGCTCAGACGAACTTAAGTACACAACACGGCATGCTATAGAAAATGACTATCATGTTCAATTTTGTCGCCCGTGCCGCCATCCGTGACCTCGGCAGGTCGGGTTCGCTCTGCCGGGCAGGACGCCGCCGGAGCGAGCGCTGCCAGAGCACGAAGAAGCTTGCTGATCACGGCAGCCCGTATGGGGCCTCCGAAGTGAGAATCATTTACTCATAGACAGTGAAAATCATTACCATCTACGCTCTCGTCCTATCAAGGGGTGAGGACTGACTCGTCCCTGAGGTGGGACGGCGGGAAGGACTGCGTATGATCGTTCATCGCCGGCTGCTGCAGCTGGCCGGCAGCGTCAAGGGGCCGATCGCGGCCTGCGTGGGATTGGGACTGGCGGTCAGCGCCGCGTACGTCGCGCAGGCCGTCCTGATCGCCGCCGCCCTGTCCGCCCTGGTGCGCGGTGACGTCTCCGCCGTGGTACGCCTGGTGGCCTGGACGTTCGCCGTGATCGTGACCAGGGCGGCGCTGCTGTGGACCAGGGAGTCCGTGACGGTGTGGGCGGGCGCCGTGGTCAAGGCCAGGCTGCGTGACCGGCTGATCGTCCACCTGGCACACCTGGGGCCCGCGCATCTGACCGGCGCCCGCACCGGCCATGTGCAGACCACACTGGTCGACGGCGTCGAAGGCCTCGATCCCTACTACAGCCGTTACCTGCCGCAGGTCGTCGTCACCTTCTTGGTGCCGGTGGCGCTGGTCGGCTGGTTGTTCACGGTCAACGCGGCGGCTGCGGCGATCCTCGCCGTCGCTGTGGCGAGTGTGCTGATCATCCCGAGGTTCTGGGACGCCACGCTCCTCAGGCGGGGGCGCAGCCGCTGGACCGCCTTCGCCGAACTGGCCTCCGACCATCTGGAGGCGATGCAGGGCATGGCGACCCTGCGGGCGTTCGGGGCCGTCGGCACGCTGGGGACGCGGCTGGCCGGCCGGGCGCACGACCTCTACGTCACCACCATGCGGCAACTCAGGATCTCGCTGGTGGGAACCGGGATCAGCGCTCTGTTCATCCAGGCGGGCACGGCCGGGGCGATTCTGGCCGTGACGACGGCGGGGAGCGCAGGGGAGGCGTTCGCGGTCCTGGTGATCACCGTGGAGTGCTTCCGTCCGGTGAAGAACCTCTCCGACGCCTGGCACGCCGGATATCTCGGGATAACGGCGGTCGACGGCATCGAAGACCTGTTGTCGACCGCGCCGGCCGTCGACGATCGAGGGACGCGGAACGACTTCCCCACGGCGCCTGCCATCACGTTCGAACGCGTCACGTTCACCTATCCGGGCGCGGAACATCCTGCCGTTCGAGACGTCGGCTTCACCGTCGAGCACGGCAGGACCGTGGCGCTGGTGGGCCCGTCCGGCGCGGGCAAGAGCACGCTGGCCGCCCTCCTGCAACGCCACTATGACCCAGGCCAGGGAACCATCAGCATCGGCGAAGTCGACATACGCGAGCTCACCCTCGACGCGCTGCGCGGCGGCATCGCGGTCGTGGCCCAGGACACCTACCTGTTCCACGGCACGGTGGCCGAGAACCTGCGCCTGGCCCGCCCGGACGCCACCGACGAGGAGCTGGCCGCCGCCGCCCGGCTGGCCGCCGCCCACGACTTCATCGTGGAACTCCCCGACGGCTACGACACGCGGCTGGGAGAGCGGGGGGCGACGCTCTCGGGCGGACAGCGGCAGCGCCTGGCCATCGCGCGGGCGCTGCTGGCCGACGCCCCCGTCCTGGTGCTCGACGAGGCCACCTCGCACGTGGACGCGCGTACCGAGCAGGCCCTGTCCGAGGTGCGGCGGGGGCGTACCTGTCTGATGATCGCCCACCGGCCCGACACCATCCGTCAGGCCGACCACGTGGTGGTCCTGGAGAACGGAACCGTGCTGGAGGCCGTGGCATGACCCCGTCCATCCGCTGGCTCGCGGGCGCCGTCGGCGAACACCGCCGGGCCTTCGTCTCCACCCTGGTCGCGAACCTGCTCGGCCAGCTTGCGGTGCTCGGCGCGGCCGTCACCGGCGCCTGGTTGGTGGGCCGGGTGATCGATGGCAGGATCACGCCGCTCGACGTGGCAGGCGCGGTGCTCGGAGGGCTGGTCGCGGTGGCGGCGCTGGCGGCGTGGTGGGAGTCGTACGTCGCTCACGACCTGGCGTACCTGGTGCTGGCCAGGCTGAGAGGGCAGGTCTTCGACGCGGTCGCCAGGATCGCGCCGGCCCGCCTGCTGGGCCGCCGCAGTGGGGACCTGTCGGCGGCGGTGTTGTCGGACATCGAAACCCTCGAGTGGCTCTTCGCGCACACCCTGGCGCAGCTCATCACCGCAGGCACGGTGCTGACAGCGGGCAGTGTGGCGGCCGCGACGATCGACCCCCTGCTGCTGACCGTCTCGTTGCCACTGGCAGCGTGCGTGCTGACCGTGCCGCTGTGGTTGCGCAAGGTCTCACGCCGGCAGGGCGACGAGTTGCGTGCCGCCACCGCTGAGCTGACCTCCGACGTGGTCGACACCGTGCAGGGCGTGCGCGAGCTGACCGCCTTCCGCGCGCTGGAGCGCCGCAGGAAGCTGCTGGCGCTCAACACGCGCCGGCTCGCCCGAGCCCAGGCGGCGAACGCGGCGAGGGGCGGCCTCGAAGCGGCCGTCACCGATCTGCTCATCGCCGTCGCAGCCGCAGGGACGCTGCTCCTGGTCGCCACGGTGATCCGGACCCCGGCGGACGCGCCGGTGGCCATGGTGCTGGCCGCCAGCTCGCTGGGACCGGCGGCGCAGGTGGCGCTGTTGCTCAAGGAGTACGGCACCCTGTGGGCGGCTGCCGATCGGGTGCACGCGCTGGTCACCGCGCCCGCCAACGTGCCGCCGCCGCGCGACGTCGAGGAGGTTCCGGCCAGGCCGGATGTCGTCTTCGAGGACGTGCGCTTCCGGTACACGGATGACGGGCCCGAGGTGCTGCGCGGAGTGTCCTTCCAGGTGCCGTACGGCAAGACCGTCGCCCTGGTCGGCGCCTCGGGAGCGGGCAAGTCCACGTGCGTGTCGCTGCTGCTGCGCTTCTGGGACCCCGACAGCGGGCGCATCCTGGTCGGCGGAGTGCCGTTACCGCAGATCTCCGGCCTGCACCGGCATGTCACGGTGGTGCCGCAGGACGTCCACCTGTTCGCCGGCACGGTCGAGGAGAACGTCCGGCTCGGCGCCCCGGACGCCGACGCCGCGAGCGCTCTGCGCACCGCCCAGCTCACCATCGATCCGGAGCTCCCGGTCGGCGAGCGAGGCGTCACGCTCTCCGGCGGCCAGCGCGCCAGGGTGGCGATCGGCCGGGCACTCGCCACGGAGGCGCCTGTGCTGGTGCTGGACGAGGCGGTGGCCAACCTCGACACCGACAACGAGGCGCGCCTCGCCGAGTCGCTCCAGGAAGCCGCCGCTGGCCGCGCCACGCTCGTCATCGCGCACCGCCTGTCGACCATCCGCAGAGCCGACCACATCGTGCTCCTGGAGGAGGGACGCGTGGCCGCCGAAGGCCCCTACCCGGAGCTCGCCGAGCGGCTGTCCCACCTCTTCGCACGGAGCCCGCGGCGTTCGTAGCGGCGGCTTCGTCCTTGCCTCGGGCACTGTGCTGGGAGCCGGGCATCCTGAGTATGATTCTGGGAATCACATGGGAGAGGTCCCGGCCCATGAGGTGCTGGTGGTCGATCAGATCCGGCTGCCTCGGGTGCTGGTCGGCGCCGCGCTGGGCGTCGCGGGCGCGGTGATGCAGGCGTTGTTCGGCAATCCGCTGGCCGAGCCGGGCGTGACCGGGGTGTCGGCGGGCGCCGCGGTGGGCGCGGTGCTGGCGATCACTTCCGGCGCGGCCGGCACGCTGCTGCTGCCCGCGGCCGCGTTCGCCGGCGCGCTGATCACCGTAGTGGCGATCTACGCGATCGCGGCGGCCGGCCGGTGCTGCTGGTCGGGATCGCACTGAACGCCCTTCTCGGCGCGGTGGTCTCGGCGCTGGTGGCCAACGCTCCTGACGAGCAGTCGTTGCGGGGGATCGTGTTCTGGTTGCAGGGCGACCTCGACGCCCGCACATGGCAGCATGTCAGCCTCGTCCTGCTGCCGGTGCTGCCGGTGCTGGCGGCTCTCGCGGCCACCCTGGTGTTCGCCCGGGATCTGAACGTCATGCTGCTCGGCGACGACGCGGCCCGTGCCAGTGGCGTGAACGTCGCCCGTATCCGGCACGTGCTGCTGGTGCTGGCGTCCCTGCTGACCGGGGCGGCCGTGGCGGTCAGCGGGGTGATCGGCTTCGTCGGGCTGGTGGCCCCGCACGTGATCCGGCTCACCGCCGGGCCGGACCATCGGCTCCTGCTCCCGGCCAGCGCGCTGCTGGGGGCGGTCTTCCTGGTGTCGGCCGCCACCGCCGCCCGGCTGCTGCTGGCCCCGGTCACGCTGCAGACCGGGGTGATCACGGCCTTCGTCGGCACGCCTGTCTTCCTGCTGCTGGTGCTCTGGTCCCGAAGGAACACGCCGTGATCGTGATCGATGACGTACGGGTCCGGATCGACGGAGCGGTGCTGATCGACGGAGTGGACCTGACCGTGCCACCCGGCCGGAACGAGCAGTCCGTACACGCCCTGCGACCTCAGGCGCTGGCCCGCCGGATCGCCTATGTGCCGCAGGACACCGCGCTGTCATTCCCGTTCACCGCCTACCAGGTGACGCTCATGGGACGGCACGCCCACGTCGGCCGGTTCGCGCTGGAGGGCAGGGCCGACCACCGGGCCGCCGAGCAGGCCATGGCCGCGACCGGCACCACCTGGCTGGCCGACCGGAACGTGGCCACCCTTTCCGGAGGGGAACGCCAGCTCGTCCTGCTCGCCAAGGCGCTCGCCCAGGACGCCCAGGTGCTGCTGGCCGACGAGCCCGTCTCCGCCCTGGACCTGCGCCACCGACTCGCCGTGCTGCGGCTGCTGCGCGCCTGCGCCGATGCCGGCCGGGCGGTCCTGGACCTGATCCTGCTGCTCGACGAGCCGACGAGCCGACGAGCCGACGAGCCGACGAGCCGACGAGCCGACGAGCCGCGTAGGCACCTGCTCAGCGCAGCTCAGCCAGGGGCGATGCCCTCCTGGACCGTGCGCACGATGAACGCACTGCCCCCCGCATCTTCGTAATTTCAATACAGAGCTGTACTGTATTGAAGTAGCCATCGGTCGCACAAAGGAGACCCGAGATGACCGAGACCGACGCAGTCGTGCTGCCCACCGAGCGGCCCGCCCCCCTCGACCCGCCCACGGAGCTGGCCGAGCTGCGCGAGACGCGGTCCATCGCCCGGCTGGCCTACGCCGATGGCCACCTGGGGTGGCTGGTGACCAGCCACGCACTCGTACGCGAGGTGATGGCCGACCCGCGCTTCAGCGTCCGCCCCGAGTTGCGGCACAGGCCGATCGAGCTGCCCGGACAGCCCGACCCCCAGCCGGCGCAGCCCGGGATGTTCCTGGGCATGGATCCGCCCGGCCACACCCGCTACCGCCGCCTGCTCACGGGCGAGTTCACCGTGCGGAGGATGGGCCTGCTGGCCGAGCGCATCGAGGAGATCACCCGCGGGTGCCTGGACGCGATGGAACGCCAGGGCGGGCCCGTGGACCTGGTGGAGGCATTCGCGGAGCCGATCCCCGCAGCCGTGATCGGCGAGTTGCTCGGCGTCCCCGAGCAGGAGTTCAAACAGGCCCAGGAGCACTTCGTCAAGATCATCCGGCGCGAGGGCACGGCGGAGGACATGCTGGCCGCGTACAAGGCGACGCTCGCGCTGATCCAGGAGCTGATCGGGGCCAAGCGGGCCGCGCCCACCGACGACGTGCTCAGCGGACTGACCAGGAGCGACCTGACCGACGAAGAGCTGGCCAATATCGGTTTCCTGCTGCTGGGTGCCGGGCTCGACACCACCGCCAACATGCTGGCACTGGGTACGTTCGCGCTGCTGGACCGGCCCGGGCAGATCCCCGCGCTGCTCTCCGCGCCGGACCAGGCGGTGGAGGAGCTGCTGCGTTATCTCAGCATCACACCGTTCCTCATACGCACCGCGCTGGAGGACGTCGAACTCGGCGGTGAGCTGGTGCGGGCGGGCGAGACGGTCACCCTCTCGATCGCGGCCGCCAACCGCGACCCTGACCGCTTCCCCGCCCCTGACGCCCTCGACCTGAGCAGGTCCGGCAGCACGCACCTCGGTTTCGGCCACGGCGTGCACCAGTGCCTCGGCCAGCAGTTGGCCCGGGTCGAGCTGCGGGTGGCCCTCCCCGCGCTGTTCACCAGGTTCCCGTCGCTGCGCCTGGCCGTGGCACCCGGCCAGGTGCCGGTGCGGCCCATCGAGATGCTCATCCACGGCCTGCTCAGCCTGCCAGTGACGTGGGGCCAGGAAGATCCGCGGGATCGGTCACGCTGACCGGCCACGCTCTCGCCCTCGAGGGATCCACCGTGCGCAGAATGGGCCTGCTGACCAGACGCGCCGAGGAGATCACCTGATCCGCGAGCTGCCCGGGGTGTCGGAGCAGGACGCGTTCCGCACCCCGGGTGTGCTCAGTCCACCTCGGCCCGCAGCACGTGACCGACCCAGCGCAGCCGCACCGAACCGACGCGCTCGACCCCGGCGCCCCGACGGCTGCCGATCAGCGCACCGGGCGCCCGCAGGGCACCGTGGCGGGCCGTTCATCGTCCGGTGCTCTACCAGTCGCCTCCTTCGTCTTCTTCCTCGTCGCCTTCGAAGATCTCCTCGACGACCTCGCCTGCCACCAGGCCGCCGACGACGCCGGCGGCGCCGGCCGCAGCCACCGTCCCCCAGCCTGGGCCGCTGCGATGCTCATGGTGCTGCGAGTGGTGACCGTACCCGTCATGGTGTTCGCCGTGGCCGTAGCCGCCGTGATGGCTGCTGTGCCCGTACTGGGTCAGGCCGGCCAGCCAGCGATCGAGCTCGCTGGGCCAGTCGGTGTGCATCGCGTCGTCGTGGCTGACGGTGAAGCGGCCGATGGCGTCTCCGGAGTGGCGGCCGGCGCGTTTGTCGGCTTCCAGGATCACTTCCAGTCCGTGCGGGCCGGCGACGAAGGTGAGCTCGACCTCGCCCACGACCCCGTGGTGCTGGGCGGGTGGGTAGAACTCGATGTCCTCGCCCTTGCGCAGGATGAACGGGCCGGACACCTGGGCACGGGAGAACTCCCCGAGCCCGGCGCCCTCGCCCTCGCCGTGCTCGAACTCGACCCGGGCGACCAGACCGAGGGTGATGTGCTCGATCTCGGCGTCGAAGTCGCCGCCCTGCAAGCGCACTTCACCGGACAACACGCCGCCCGGCTGGATCCGCGCTGTGTTCAGGACGGTGTCCACCGAGGGGGCGCCGACGCCGAAGGCGCCCAGCATCCGTTTGAAGACCACGACTTGTTCTCCCTGTCGCCGACTGACGGCACGATCATGCCGACCGCCTAAACGATCAAGGCGAGCCGCGTGAGGTGGCCCGTCCGGTGCGGCGTAGGGCTTCGCAGGGCCTCTGACGACGCCCGGGGTTCCAACATCCGACCGGCGACGAGGGGCGGCTGACTGGTCGACGTCGACCAGTCAGCCGCACGATGAGGGTTACTCGTCGGTGGTGACGGCGAGTCGGTGCGGTCCGTCGTGCTCGGCGGGAGGCGTGCGGGCGAGCCAGGCGCGCAGGGCGTCGCCGGTGCGGCGGGTAGTGATGACGCGATCGGCGGCCGCGGTGACGTCGGCGTGGCTCCCGCCCTCGGGGAGATCGCCGACGTGACCGAGGGCGGCGTCGGCGAGGGTCACCCGGCGCAGGGTTTCCTCGGTGGTGCCCGCTGATATCCGGCCCTCGCCGTGTCTCAGTCCTCGTCGCGACAGGCGTGCAGATCACGGCGCGCCTGGTGGCGGCTGCGGCGGCGCTCCTCGCGACGGAGGTAGTGCCACTCCCGGTATCCACCCCTGGTTTCGCAAACGAGCACGTGGTAGCCGGGGGCGCCCCAGTAACAGCCGCCCCGGCGCCGGTTCGCGCTGTCGGCGGTGATCTCGTCCGGCAGCGTGCACGGCCCGAAACGATGATCATGCACGGGCACGCAGGTCGTCAGCGGCGCGTCGGCCATCCGCACCCACCGTGGCCGGGTCTTGTCGGTCCTGCTCATACGGTCACCTTTCGGCTCCGTGACGCCCCTGGCTGGGGCCGTCGCTAGACCGGGTGCACCGTGATCACCTCCGACTTCGTACACGACAAAAAAGGGACCGAAAGCGGCGACGCCGCTCAGAGATCCTGATCTCGACACTACCGCGAACCGCAGCCGAGCGCGGGTTTCGGTCTGGACGGTCGGGGATGAGTCCCGGCGCCCAGCGGCGCGATAACGCCACCCCGGACGTTTCCGCAGGTCACATGTGATCGCACGGACGGCGATGTTGTCGCCGGCGCCTGGCCCGCAACGCCGCCGAGCTGATGACCCTGTCCACCCAGCTCCAAGGTGCCGGTGTCCAGCGCGGACCTGGTCCTCGTGCTCGGCTTCGCCCTCGTGGATCGCCGCTCCAAGGCTGGACAGGCGTAGCCGGGCGTTGATGGCGCTACTGTACGGCTGCTCCGCTACACCCCAGGGCGTAGCCGTACCCGTGTCTACATCCCTGACGGCAGCGGCAACTGCCGCCGTGAGAGCGACGACACCCCGACTTGATCACGACAACATCGACTGTGACGAATTCGCGCATTGCGCGGTGACACGCACGCTGCTCACCGTCCCCCTTGTCTCCGGCGTCGGTTCAACCGACATTCGCGAAGGTGTCGCCTGGGCCGGGAGATACGCGATGCGCGGGGCCGGTCGCACCGACCTCGGCGCATGAGAACGGACAGCACGCCTTGGAGGATTCATGCCATCCCATCGTTCGCACAAGACGTCCGGCTTGTCAGCACGGCTGCGGTCAGCGACCGCGGTCCTTGCTCTCGCTGTGGCCGGAGGGGGTGTCCTGGGCATTGCCCAGCCCGCTCCGGCGGTCGCCGCTCCCGGTGGCGGATCGAGCGTGGAAAAGTACCTGGGGACATGGAACTACGTTCAGCCGGACCGCGACAGCATGAGGAATATCGCGGTACTCAATTGTCCGGCCGGAGATCCGGGCTGTGCGAGCGCCAATCCGCTGGCGCCGGCGGGCTCCGTGTGGCAGATTCCGCAGATCGGCCGGGTCGTGTTCTCGAAGGAATCCGACGGGAAGGTCGTGGGACGGACGGATCGCGGCTGCACGTGGCGGTTCACGGCTAGCTCGGAGTCTCTCGACATCGATCCGGGCCAGACCTGTAGAAATCAGGTGATCAACTCTGAATACACCATCACTCGCTGGACGGTGACCGTCTCCGGCCTGCACGAAAAGGAGACCATCGAGGGTGTGAGCCGCAACAGGCGCGGCATGTTCGACTTCGTCCTGCGGAACGGAACCCGCACCAAAGCCGCGATGGAGCCGTGGGCCAGGACGGCGAGGCGGTTCGCGGGCCAGTGGAAGTACGTCCCGGCGGACCCCTCGCACCTGGTCAACATCGCCACGCACATAGAAGACAGCACGTCGCAGGTCACTTACCAGAAGCAGCGCGGCGTCGTCGAGATGACGGTGAAGCCGGATCGTACGGTGGTCGCCCGGACGGCGGACGGTTGCGAGTGGACCATGACCGTATGGGGAAACACAGCCGACCTCAACCCGCCCGGACAGGTCTGCCGGCGCCTCGGCAAGACCATCACCCTGGGCTTCTGGCAGGTGACGAGCGACGGGAAACAGCAGGCGTCGATCATGAGCGGCGCCATGCAGCGTGACGGTGCCAGCTCCAGGTTCGTGCTCAATGCCGGGGAGCTGTCCAGGCGATGACACCGCAGCGTCCGGCTGTCGGCGGACTGGGCGACTGACCGGGGCCTTGCCGGGGCGGAGTGACGGTGTGAGCACGTCGATCCACCCCGGCGAGAGCAGCAGCCCGTCGGTGTGCCAGCGCGGGAGCCGGTTGAGCTTGACGTCCAGGAGGTGCAGGTCGTCCATGCTGCGGATGTGATCTAGCCGGTCGGGGTGCTGGGGCAGCAGTTGGGCGATCTTGGCGCGGAACCTTTCGACACCATCGGCGCGCAGCCGTGCATCCGCGCCCTTCCTGGTGAAGTAGGCGATCCGATAGAAGTCCTCGCGGGTGAAGCTGAGCGCGATCTGGCCGCCGTTGAACTGGCCGGTGAGCCGGGCGAGCTGGTCCTGCTCGCCGGCGTGCCGGGGCAGGCGGAACCACCAGGTGCCGAAGGGGACGGGGAACTCCTTGGGGAACAGGCCCGCCGCACGGCGCAGGGTGGAGTGGCGGCCGTCGCAGGTCACCGTCAGACCGGCCCTGATCCCGCCATCCGCCGTCGGCGGTGCGGTAACGCACGCCTGCCCGGAACCCACGCTCACCGTACGGCGGCAGCCCGGGAGCGGCGTGCGGACCCTGCCTGATCAGGACCGCCGGATCGCGGTGACCTCGAACTCCAGCGCCACCTTCTGGCCGATCAGGACCGCGGTCGCGGCGTTCCAGTTCACGTGCCAGTCCTTGCGGTCGATCGTGACGCCGCCCTCGAAACCGACCCGCAGCTCCCCCGCGGGGCCGTTCTCGGCGCTGGTCAGCTCGAAGTCGACGGTGACCGGCTTGGTCACGCCGCGAATGGCCAGGTCGCCTGTGATCGTGAACCTGGTCTCGTCGACCTGGTCCACCCTGCTCGAGGTGAAGGCGATGGTCGCATGGTTGTCCAGGTCGAGGAACTTGGCGCGCAGGTGCTCGTCGCGCTGCACGTTGCCGGTCTGGAGGCTCCTCGCCTGGATCGTGAGCTGGATGCTCGACCTCGACGGGTCGCCACCGTCCAGGAAGGCGCTCCCCTCGAACTCCTCGAACCGCCCGCGTACCTTGGTGGCCATCGTATGGCGGCCGACGAAGCCGATCCGCGTGTGGACGGTGTCGAGGACATAGATGCCGGTCAGCTCGCTGAGCCTGGTGATGGTCGTCATGCTTTCGTCGCTCCTGGAGGGAATCGGGCCCGTCTTCGCGGGATGGTGTTCGTCCGAGCAGTACGACGTCCCAACGCCGGGGAATGTGATGTAGCCCCGAAAGCTCACATCTCACAGGGGGCCGCCATGTACCGATGAGGGCAGAGTCAGGGAGCGACGGGCTTGTTCCGTCCGCGACGATGTCGGCGTGCCGGACAGGGGAGGTCATCGCATGTGACCGTCAGTCAGTCGCCGGGGGATTCGGATCGAGCCCCGGACAGCCCATGAGATCAAAGTCACATCATGCCCGGCCGCGTCACATACCTGGCCCTCACATGACTCATGTCCACTAAGCCCCACTGAATCTATTGAGAGGTGGAAAGTATGATCCTGGTAACCGGTGCGACCGGCATCATGGGACGCCCCCTGGTCGACCTGCTCGCTGTCGGCGGCGCGAAGGTTCGCGCCGTCACCCGTGCCCCGGAGAGCGCCGGCCTGCCCGCCGGTGTCGAGATGGTCGAGGGCGACCCTCGCCGGCCCGGCACGCTTGCCTCCGCCCTGGAGGGCGTCACCCACCTGTTCCTGCACCCGCGTGCCGTCGGCCTGGCCGCCGCGGAGTTGCTGGCACTCGCCAAGGAACGCGGGGTGCGGCGAGTCGTGGCGTTGTCGGCCATCAACGTCGAGGACCCCTTCGAAGAACAGCCGTCGCGGATCAACGGCGACCGTAACAAGGAGGTCGAGGACGCCGCCATCGCCAGCGGGCTGGAATGGGTGAGCCTGCGGTCCAGCGCCTTCGCCGTCAACACGCTTCTCGCCTGGGGCGGTCAGATCCGCGCCGGTGACGTCGTCCGCGGGCCGTACGCGACCTTCTCAGAGGCTCCGATTCACGAGCAGGACCTGGCCGCGGTAGGCGTCCGCGCGCTGCTGGACGATGACCTGGTGGGCCGCAAGCTGGACCTGACCGGCCCGCAATCGCTCACCCACGCCGAGCTGATCGCCATCGTCGGCGAGGTGCTCGGGAGGCCGCTGCGCTTCCAGGAGATCCCGACGGAGGCCGTCCGGCACGCCATGATCGGACAAGGTCTCGCGGAGCCGTTCGTCGTGGCTCTGCTGGCCAGGTACGCCCGCGGCGACGGTCAACCGGCGCGCGTCACCGGCGAGGTGGAGTCGATCCTCGGCCGCCCTGCGCGCACCTGGGCCGACTGGGTGACCGACCACGCCGACGCCTTCCAGAGCTGAGACTGCCGAAGCCCGCGACCGGCGCCCGCCGAAAGAGCGCCCTCTGCCGGCGCGCTGCCCAGTATCCGATGTTCGGCCTGCGCTGCCCTGAACACCACTTTCGTAGAGGTTCCGGCCAGCTCGTACAGCGAGCCGCAGTACTACAACCACCAGCGCTACCACGCCGGGCTGGGCTCGCACCCACCGTTCACCGTGCACGTCGGCACCACCTCGGCCATCCAGGGCCGGCGCGAGCAGGCGGTCGAACGTCCACGCCCGCGCAGGAGGCCGCCTAGCGATCACCTCGGCAGCGTCCCTGTCGCACTTGACTTGACACCTACCGCTGCTCGGCTCCGGCGCGTCAGCGGCTCTCTGCAGCCAGGCGCAGGCCCAGGGCGACGAGGACCGTGCCGCTGACCGCGTCCAACCGACGCCGGATCACCGGGCGGCGGAACCACGCGCCGGCCCGCCCGACAGCGGCCGCCAGCGCCAGATACAGGACGATCTCGATGGCCACCTGGAGCACGGCGAGCAGCGCGGTCGTGGCGAACAGCGGCCGGTCGGCCGGCACGAACTGCGGGTAGAACGCGATCATGAAGGCGGCGATCTTCGGGTTGGCCAGCATGACCACCGATCCCTCGCCGAACGCCCTCCACCAGGACAGCGACGAGCCGGGCTCTGGCTCCCCGACGGCTACCTCCTGGGCCGCCCCGCCTGTATCCCGGCTGCGCCACGCTGAGCGCCAGGCCTTGATCCCGAGGTACAGCAGGAAGGCCGCGCCCACCACGCGCAGGACCAGGAAGGCCATCTCTGAGGCGGCCACCAGGGCGGCGAGCCCGGTGGCGGCGAGCAACGCCCACAGGTACAGGCCTGCCTCCAGGCCCAGCACCGTGGGCACCGCGCCGGAGAAGCCGTGCAGGGCCGCGCGGCGCAGGATCAGCGCCATCGCCGGGCCCGGCGAGGCGGAGATCAATACCACGGCAAGGGCGAAGGCGGGCAGAGAGGAGATGAGGTCCATGAGGCTCATCATGGTTGCGCGCGTACTGCCTGTTCAACGCGTTTTGCGCGGTACGCGGCTGCTGCGCGCTGCTGGTGCTATGGCGGAGGATGGCAGGCTCCGGCGGCCGGACAGGGCGAGACTTCCTCAGACGAGGTGAGCCTCATAGGCGGCGATGACCAGGTGGACGCGAGTCCGGGCATCGAGCTTGGTCAGCAGGTTGCTGACGTGCGTTTCACCGTGCTGAGGCTGACGTACAGGCTTTGCGCCATCTCTGCGCTGGACATGTCCCGGGCCACCAGGACGAGGTCCTCACGCTCGCGTTCGGTGATGTCGAGGCCACCGCCCGCGCTGGCGGGTTCACGAACCGCTGGATCAACCGCCGCGTGGTGCTCGGCGCCAGCAGCGACTCGCCCGACGCGATGACGTTCACGCTCCTGATC
The DNA here is from genome assembly GCF_004349015.1 of Nonomuraea diastatica. Lineage (NCBI taxonomy): Bacteria > Bacillati > Actinomycetota > Actinomycetes > Streptosporangiales > Streptosporangiaceae > Nonomuraea > Nonomuraea diastatica. Next base: position 15,855 of record NZ_SMKP01000067.1, on the reverse strand, counting down.
AGTTCGGCGGGTGGAGTGTCTTTGAGCAGGAAGCCCGCGGCGCCTGCCTGGAGCGCTCCGTAGACGTCAGCGCCTCTTGCACGATCCGGTAGACCGTCGGCTCCATCTCCCCGCCCACATCGCCGTTGATCTGTAGCTCCACCTCCAGGCCCGCCGCCTGGTCCTCGCGACGAGCGCGTCGAGATCGGCCAGTCCAGGGGCGGGCGCGAGTTGGGCCTCGCCTTGCCACGCCCGCCTGCACGGCGACCGTGCTGAGACTGTGGCCGATGACGTCGTGCAACTCCCTGGCGATGCGCAGCCGCTCCGCCATCGCCTCCGCACGTGCCCGCTCTTCCGCCTGCGCGGCGAGTTGCTCGGTGTAGAGCCTGCGCTGGCGTACGGCCGTACCGGCGGCCCATGAGGCGGCCGAGATCGCCGGCGCCAGCCCGAGCTGGTCACGCACCACGACCGAGAGCGGGAGTTCCACCACGCCCTGCATGGTGACCACGCCCGCCACGAGCAGCGGAGCACAGCCTTGCTCCGCGTGGCCAGCGTGTACAGCACAAGAGGCAGGCGGAGCAGTGATCAGGCCGCCATGGGGATCGTCGTGGCCGTGTACGTGGGAGTGGTGGCCCAGCTGCCGCTCGGCATGCTGGGCACGATGACGATCAGCGGCGAGCACGCGTCCTGCATGATCGACACGACCTTCGTCGCCCAGGTGCTGCCTGAGCCGCCACACTTGCCAGGCCGTATCCGTACAATGCCGCGCCCAGGAGCACGACGGTGAAGGAGACACCGGGGTGAAGGTCGACGATCGTGCGCCGGCTTGGTCATGGCCTCCTCCTGGCCGGCTCGCGCCTGACGGCGCCGCACCAGGTGACGTCCAGCCTTTCAGCCAAACGGGGGATGGCCGTCGCGGGACGCGAATGCGCCGGGTCAGCGTCGGTAAGGGCCGGCAAACCCCGGGGCGTGCTCGGGCGATACGGGCTTCATGAAGGCGCGCCCACCCGGCCAGCGTGGACCGTGCTCCCTTGCGTGGTCTCGAGCACGATCGGCACTCCGTCCGGAATCCGTCCGCGGAGGGCGCTGAGGAGGCTGGGGATCGGCGGCAGATCGCCCGGCGTCCGCACGCGGATGTGCAGTTCGCGCGCGACGACGTCGACGCCGGCGACCGACGAGTTCGGCACGGTGGAGATCCAGCCGTAGGCGACCGTCCTGGCCTGCGCACTCCAACGGGTCAGCAGATAACTGACCACGGAGTTGGCAGACAGCGGTACGAGCACCGCAACCACCAGCAGACCCAGCGTGAGTCGGGTGCGGCGGCGGCTCCGGCCGGACAGGGCGATGACCTCGGTGGCGTAACCCGTCGCCGTGAATACCACGATGCCGCCGAGCACGAGGGCCAGCAGGTTGGACAGAAAGAGCACCAGCGCGCCGAGCGTCAGCCAGAGCGCGCCCCGGCCGAGACACACGCCTGCCACGGCCAGCGGTGGGACCAGGGAGATCGCGATCGCCACACCCGGCAGTACGGCGGCGACGTCGCGGCGGGCATGGGCCACGGCTCCTGCCAGTCCGGTGGCGAGCGCAGCCACCAGGTCCATCAGCTTGGGGGAGGTGCGTCCGGCGATCTGGCTGTTGGCGAGCAGTTCGTAGGAGGTGGGCAGCAGCGCCGAGAAGGCCATCCCCACGGCGATCACCAGCAGGCCGCCGAAGAGCACGAAGCTGATCGCGCCTTGGCCGCGGTGGCGTACCGTCGCCAGAGCGATACCCATGATCGGCGTGGCCAGCGGAGCGATGATCATGGCGCCGATAACGGTGGCCGTCGAGTCGGTGAGCACGCCGGCCGAGGCGATGACCGCCGACAGGGCCAGCATCGTCCAGAACGCCGAGCGTTTCGCGCGGATGTCCCCAGACGACAGATCCAGGCTTCCGGCCAGTTCCTCCAGAGGGCGGCGCTGCGCCGCGGGCAGTATCCGCTCTCGAAGTCCGCTCAGCATGCCATCGAGTATCCGAGCACGTCACACCGGCCGAAGGAGAACGACACGGACGGTCTGCGATCATTTCGCGAGACACGTTCGCGCACCAGGCGACCGGCTGGAGCGCCAGGAGCTGGGAACCGGTCCCGGACCGCGTTATCGTCCCTTTGCGCCCCTGCGGCCGATCAGCGCACCGATCAGGATCCCGATGGCGGTGCACGCCACCAAAGTGATCCACAAAGGGGCGGTCACCACAATCATGAACAACTGGATGACCGCATCCTGCCGATTCTGCAAGATGAACACGACCGCCAGCACCAAAAGAACGAGTGCCAGCCACACGCGTGGCGGCACCGTCCCCAGTCTGCTTACCGGCCTCTGCTCTGTCACGATGTCCCCCCGGATGCGTGCAGCGCCTTAGCCCTTCTCCTACCCCGAAATCGCAGGTGACGAGGATGCATACCCGACGACCTCGTCAGGACGACGGCTGGTGTTCCGGCGCCCCCAGCTCGACCACGTTGAGCAGGCACATCGGTCGCCGGTCGGGAGCGGCGCATGACTGGACGTGGCCCTTTCGCGTACGAAACGTCGGCGTGGGAAGCGCTGAGTGGGCCCGATCAGCCCTATGCCGGTGAGTGCGGCCAGCGTTAGTGTGGCCAGCGGTTCGCGGATTTCCGCCGCCGTGTGAGTCGCCTCCTGCGTTTGATCACATCCGCATCCGGTGGAACCAGGGTGAGGTGAGGGGGGTTATCGCGCTGCTTATGCGTAGGCATTGCATTCGCTGAGTTCGGCCGAAGCGCACGCATGGCCTACACCATCGAGGGCGTCGGCAAGCGACCGGCCACGCCTCGTCCTCACCGATCCCGGGCCGGTACAGCCGCGCCGAGCCGATGCTCTTCAGCTGGGGCAGCAGCTTGAAGTCCGGGAGGTCGGAGAAGGCATCCTCGCTGCATGTGAAAGGTTCACGACAGGCGATCCGGCAGCCTGCGCATGCTCGCCGAGCCAGCACGGCGAGCGTGATGCGGGGTGGCGGCAGCGTGCCTTTGTGGAACGATGTGCGAGTGCACGTCGGTCGGCCCTCCCTGCGCGCCTTACGCGCCACGGTGTTCGCCGTGGCCTGCGTGCTGGTGTCGGCCGCTGTGCACGTTCTCGCCGGTGGCGCCGCCGTACGGCCCGGCGCCCTGGTGCTGGCGCTGGTGCTGACCTGGGCCGGGGCGTACGCCATCGGAGCCCGTCAGCGCGGCGTGGGCGTGCTGCTGGGCGCGTGCTTCGCCGCCGAGTACGGCATGCACCGCCTGTTCACCGTCGGAGCCGAAGCGGCGCCGGATCCGCTGACTCATGCCCACGGCGACAGCGGGGTGGGCATGTTCCTGGTCCACGTGGCGGTGGCTCTGCTGTCGTCTTGGTGGCTGGAGCGCGGCGAGACCGCCCTGGCCGCGATCGCGCACCTGGCCGCCACGTCGCTGAGCATGCTCTGGGCCGGCCTGCTGCTCCTGCTCGCCGTCTCGCCGGTCACCCCAAACCTGCCGGGCCGCCTCCGAGCGGGTCACGCGCCGGACCGGCTGCGGCGACTCCTGCTCGCTTCTAGCCTGCGTCGCCGCGGGCCTCCTCTGTTCGTCTCCGTTTTCTGACCGGGCCGTAGCCCGCTTCACGGTCGTGGCCGGCCGCTGCCGCCACCCCGTTTCCTGCCGCGCCGATGCGCGGCCCGAACACCTCATCATGTGGACGGCGCGCGCCTGTCGCGGCGCGCGCCCGTAACGGAGACCCCATGACCTCTACCGACACACGCCCCACCGCTGACCCCGAGCCATCCCCCAGGCGGGCATCAGCCTGGACCGCCCTCAAGCCGCTGATTCTGCGCCTGCATTTCTACGCGGGTGTCCTCATCGCCCCCTTCCTGCTCGTCGCCGCCTGCACCGGCCTGCTGTACGCCGCTTCCTTCCAGATCGAGCAGATTGTGCACCGTCACGAACTGAGCGTCCCTGTCGGCCAGCAACGCCTGCCGCTCACCCAGCAGGCCGCCGCCGCGCAGACCGCGCGTCCTGACGGGACGATCACCGCGGTGCGCACCCCGGACGGGGCGGACGCGAGCACTCGCGTCCTGATGGACGTGCCCGGCCTGCCGGAAAGCACCCAGCTGGCCGTCTTCGTCGATCCGTACACAGGCCAGGTGCGTGGCACGCTGGACAGCTACGGCAGCTCGGGCGCGCTCCCAGTACGCGCCTGGATCTCTAACCTGCACCGTCACCTGCACCTGGGCGAGCCGGGCCGGCTCTACAGCGAGCTGGCGGCCAGCTGGTTGTGGATCGTCGCCCTGGGCGGTCTGACCCTGTGGATCACCAGGCGCCGCCGCACCCGCCGCCTGCGCGGTCTGCTCGCCCCCGATCAGTCGTTGCCCGCAGCGCGCCGGCGCCTGTCCTGGCACGGCTCCGTCGGCCTGTGGGCGGTGCTGGGCCTGCTCTTCCTGTCGGCAACCGGCCTGACCTGGTCCAAGTACGCCGGAGAGAACGTCGGCGAGGTGCGCACCGCGCTCGGCTGGACCACGCCGGCGATCACCACTTCCTCCGGCGACCACGCCGCCCATGCCGGTGAGGGGGGCCACCAGCACAGCGGCACGGCTGTGAACATCGACCAGGTCACCCAGGCTGCGGCGGGCGAGGGCCTGTCCGGTCCGCTGGAGATCGTGTGGCCGACCGAGCTGGGTGCGCCCTACGTGATCAAGGAGATTGACACGACAGTCCCGCAGCGTCTCGATCAGGTCGCCGTCGACGCCACCTCCGGTCAGGTCACCGCCGTGCTCCGCTTCACCGACTACAACCTCGCCGCCAAGCTCACCCAATGGGGCATCGACGGGCACATGGGTCTACTGTTCGGCCTGGCCAACCAGATCGTGCTGATGCTGCTGGCCGCCGGGGTGATCACGCTCATCGTGCTCGGCTACCGGATGTGGTGGCAGCGTCGCCCCACCCGCGGTTTCGGCACGCCGTATCCGCGCGGCGGCTGGCGCCGGGTGCACGGGGCCGTCCTCGTGCCCCTGGTCCTCATCGTCGCCGCTGTGGGCTGGTTCCTACCCCTGATGGGTCTGTCCCTGCTCGCCTTTTTGGCCGTCGACGTCTTGCTCGGCCTGCGTGCCCGCGTGACCCGGGAGAAAGCGTGACCCCTGCGATGCATGCTTCCGGACGTCGGCGATAGCGCCGCCGTACAGCCTGCTCGGCACGGGCCTGCTCGGCCCATGCTGTGGCCCCCGGCTCGGCGAACCCGGCCGCGCGCAGCACGCAGTTGCACGCCGGCGTCGGCGCGTCGTCCTGCGCGGCGCAGCCACTCGCCGTAGACGAGGTGGGTCCTGGCCTGTTCGAGGGCCGTCCTCCCTGGGCGTGCAGGTCGGGTGCGCTGCCGTAGTGAGTCTCGGCCACGGTGCGAGGGGTGATCAGGGCCGGGCGGCGGTGGGTGGCCGCCGCCGCCCGGCGAACGCGTTCGCCGCCGTGTCGTGGTTGCCCGACGCCGGCGCGAGCGTGGTGCTCAGCAGGCTCGCGCGGGCGGAGTCGAGCAGGTCCGTCCAGTCCTGCTCCCGGCCGCCGTTCTCGACGACGTCGCCGTTGTGCATGACGAACTCCGCGTCCGGCACGTGCTTGAGCGCCTTGGCGATGGTCTGCGGCGAGCGCTCCGCCTCGGCCAGGTTCTGCGACTGCGAGTCTCACCTGCCCCGGCTCGGCCGCCGGCCGCGTCACCAACCGGTGCGGCTCAGCGGGTCCGGTAGCGCGCGTAGATCAGTCCGCTGTCGAAGGCACGCTCCTCGACCAGCTTGAGATCGAGGCGCACGCCGTCGGGGAAGAACCGCTTGCCGCCGCCGACCACGCTCGTGGTGATGAACAGGTGGTACTCGTCCACCAGGCCGGCCGCGATCGCCTGGGCCGCGAGGTTCGGGCCGTCGACGGTGAGGTCGTGATCAGCCTCGGCCTTGAGCTTGCGCACCGCGTCCGGGTCGAAGGTCCGCTCGATCCTGGTCTTCGCGCTGGACACCGACTCCAGCGTCGTGGAGTACACGATCTTCTCCGCGGCCTGCCAGTCGCGGGCGTACTGCAGGATGTGCGGCGGCTGGTCGGGCTCGGTGTGCGCGGTCTCCCAGTAGACCATCGTCTCGTACATCCGTCGGCCGTAGAGGTACGTGCCGACAGGGCGGAAAAGGTCGTTGATGAAGGTATGCACCTTCTGGTCGTCGGCCCCGGTGCCGAGGTCGCCCTCCGCTGCCTTGGCGTAGCCGTCGAGCGAGGTGATCATCGAGTAGATGAGCTTTGCCATGCGTCTCCTTCGGGTACGAGCGCGTCAGCCTGCCAGCGGTCCTGCAGGCTTTGACCTCCGCAGGCCCCGGAACTCATCGATCGGCTGGCCGGCTGGTTCCGTCAACCGTCAGCCACGTCCGCGACATGGAGCTGCACGCCACCAGCACCACCATCCGCCCTCACCACCTGCAGCAGTGACGAGCCTCGTGCTGGCCACTGCGCGGATTGCCAAGGAAGCAGGGGCCGCTTGGAGGACAGACCTCCGGAAAGCTTCTGCGCGTTCTGAGCCTGTGCCCGGTCGTTTCTGAAACGCTGGTGTGGCAGAGGACGTTGCGGACGAGGTGGTCGGAGGCGACATGAACGAGGCGACCGCGCACCTGCTGTTCGACGCGGTGGAGCGCTTGGAGAAGAACATCGTGGCCCGGGAGTGCCCGGCCATCGTCGCCATGGAGGGCACGGACAAGCTCGTCCTGACCGAGTACGACTATCTGCGCGACCCTGTGACGGCGGAGGCGTTCGAGATCAGGGCAGCGGAGAAGGCCCTGGAAATCGACGTCGTCCGTTGGGTGCTGGGGGTTCCGCAGGTGTGGTTGTTCAAGCCCCCGAGCACGATCGCCGTCCGGGCCGTCTCCTCTCACCCACTCCAGGAGGGGGAGCAGGAGGCCATCACCTGGATGAGCTTCGACCGCGACGACGGTGTGGATTACGGGCGGGTCGCGTATGTGCGCCGCCCGAACGGGGAGCCGGTGTTCGAGGACCCGGAGATCTTCGACGTCGGCATCCGGCCGGCGCAGACCATGCCCGGCTTCGTGCTGCTGCAGCGGTGCCTGACCGAAGAGTGAGGGCCGGTCCTGACGAACCAGCCCCCGACCGACTTCGAACCTGTGAACAAAGGCAGATCGAGGTCAGTCAGAGCAGCGGATCTTCTGCGGCCGGCTTGCGGCCGCTTTTCGCTTCGTTCGCGGTGGCCCGATCGGCTGCTTAGGATCTTGAACGCCGCCGGTTCGGCCCCCGATGTCCTGGCCGTCGACCGGTCCTTTCCATTGATCGTCATGTCCGATCTCGGCGCTGCCCCGAGCCTGGCCGACGTGCTCTGAAAGACAGGCGTACGTCGTGCCACGGCCACCTGGGCCTTCTTCATGACGTGGGTCCTGCTGACCCGCGCCCGCGAACGAGATCGCCCGATGCACCGCACCCGCTCGCCGGCGCCGGCCCAACGTCAACTGCTGCGCTACCGGTGGAACGGCCTGCTGCGCGAGCTCGACCGCTCCGGCGGCGATCTGCCGGCCGTACGCGAGGCGGTGCGGACCTGGCTGGACGAGAACACCGACTGGGACGTGCCCGACCTGCCCCGCTATCCGGCTTTCGCGACGGCCCAGACGACAGGGCTTGCGACACCGTGATGGACATGCCTTCAACCGTCACGAACGCCTTTGCCGCGCTGCGGTTGCTGCCGCTGGGAGATCGAGACAAGGACATCGAGATCCTTGCCCTCCGCCACCCAGATCATCGTTCTTGAACGACAACTCGGCGCGGACAGCAGGGTGACGTTCGCTCCGGAGGATCGCGCCCTTCCGGCTGCGCTCCTGACACCGTTCCCTCGCGAGGTCCTGCGCCGGCTGCGGCCTCTCATACGGCCGGATACCGTCGTGCGCCGGCACCGTGATCTGCTGAAGCAGCGTCACGCTCGCGCCCGTCGGCCGTCGCGGTGCGGACCGCGGTACTGCATCGGGTCGCATTCGGGCTCGGTGCCGCCGACATAGAGACCGTTGCCGGGTGCGCCGCGCAGATAGGTGCCCAGGTCCAGGTCCGCGATCACTGGTCCCGGCTGGTCGCCGTGGTTGAACTTGGGGGGTGCGGTCACGAAGTGCACCTCTTGACGCATCGGACGGGTCGTGACGGTGAAGTCGTCACCGACGCCTGCCATCTGGTTGAACGCCGACGACCACGGTCCCGCCACATTGACCACGATGGGTGCGTCCACCCGTTCGCCGTTCGCCAGGCTGATGCCGGCAACCCTGCTGCCGGTTCGTCGTACGGCGGTGACCTGACTCTCGTACACGAACCGCGCACCTGCATGGCGGGCGGCGTCAGCGAGGTTGACCGCAGCCAGCATCGGATCGTCCACCCAGCCTGCATCCGGAGTCCACAGGGCGCCGAGCTGCTCCGTGGGATCTGCCCAGAACGCGTCGTCGTCGAGCCTCTTGGGTGGCCAGAACCGCCCCACGTCGAGTCCCGGCACCCGCTTCGCCAGCAGGGACGAGTCCCATATCTCGTAGGGGATGCCGGCCCGATCGAACAGACGACGACCTGGAAGCCGGCGCGGGTAAGTTCAAGAGCCGTCGACGAGCCGATCACGCCGGCGCCGGCGACGACGACATCCGCGGTGAGAGTCACCATGCCATCCTCGCCCGATGCGGCGCCCGGCCGTCACCGTCACCTGTCGAAGAAGGGGACCCACGACCGCGACATCAGACCAGTGCGCCGCACCCACGACGCGTCCTCGACAGCAGCGGGTTACGCTCCGAGGAGACCGCGCCGGCTTCTGGGCGCTCACCGGCAGATCACAGCCGGAGCGGTCGAGCTCGCGCAGCAGGCTACGGTGACACCCCGCAGTTCGCGCTCGCCCGAACACCCCAGCCCTGACATCGTCCTCGACCTCAACGGGGCTGGCCACACGTCACCGCAGTGGCCGGCCGGCCAATTTGGTGACGTGGTCGGGGACGGCCGTCGCGGTGCGGAGCTTCGGGTCGGGCAACGGCTCGCCCCAGGTCTGCGTGAGTGGTAGCACGCCGGCCCAGATAGGACGGTCGTAGTCGCCGGCCTCGCCGTTCGGTGGACCTTCCCTTACTTTCACCGACGACTCCTCCAGCGGGAGGGCGACGACTATCGTTGCGGCCAGCTGCTTGCGGGTGGGGGCGTCCAGCGCGGCGCCGCGTCCCGGCACGAGCTGGTCGGCTGCGGCGCGCAGCGCAAGCGCCCCGAGCAGCCCTGTGCTTGGCCGGCCCCGCTCCTTCAGGGATGAATGCTTTCGACGAGGGCTGGAAAGACCTGCGCGACCCGCGCGACATTCGTCAGAGTAATGAGCTTACCTCAAAGTGCATACTTCTCCGTCCTGAATCCGTTCTCTACGATGGGGAGCCATGACCGCTGAAAAGATCACGGTAAGAGTCGAACTCTTCTCGGACATGATTTGCCCGTTCTGCTATATCGGCAAAAGGCGGCTCGATAGGGCGCTCGCCGAAATCGGCCGCCGCGACGAAATCGAGGTCGTATATCGGAGTTTCCAGCTCGACCCGTTCGCGGCGCGGGTCGCCGGTGAAACGCTTCCTGAGCGTGAGATGCGCTTTCATGGCCTGTCCAGGGAGACAGTCGACTCGCGGCTCGGCATGGTCGCCGCGATGGCCAAGGAGGAAGGGCTGGACTACGACCTCGGCAAGGCTCTGCCGGTGCACACATTCGACGCGCACCGGCTCATGCATTTCGCCGCTGAGCACGGCAAGGCGCCGGAGCTGGCGGAGAACCTGCTGCGGGCGTACGCGGCGGAGGGCCGTTCCATCGCGGATCACGACACGCTGGTGGAACTGGCCGGCGCCGCGGGGCTCGACCGCGAGCGGGCAAAGGCCACGCTGGCATCGGACGCGTACGCCGGCGCCGTGCGCGAAGACCTCGACCGCGCCGCGCGGCTCGGCGTCGGCGGCGTGCCGATGCTGGTGATCGACGGACGACGGGGAATGTCCGCCATGGAGTCACCAGACGTGCTCGCCAGGATGCTCACCCGATCGCTTGAGCGGAAGAGTCCGGCGGAGTGAGCGGCGGTCCCGGCTTACTGTTGGAAAGCAGCTATCCATCAGTACGCTTAAGGTGTGGCTGACGGCGCGGAACGCAAGGCGAGCGACCTGTTCGCCAGGGACTGTCCGGGCAGGGTGGTGCTCGACCACGTTACCGGCCGATGGGGCGTCCTCATCCTGGCCGCGCTGACCCCCGGCCCCCTGCGCTTCTTCGAACTGCGCAACAAGGTCGAAGGCATCAGCGACAAGATCCTTGTGTCGAACCTCCGCACGCTGCGCGGCGACGGCCTGATCGAGCGCACGGTCGTGCCCACCTCGCCGCCGCAGGTGAGCTACGCGCTCACCGATCTCGGCCAGGGCCTGTCGATCCCGCTGCAGGGGCTGATGGACTGGATCGTGGAACACGGCGAGGACATCATGGACGCTCAGCGCCGAGCGGCTCACACGTAGACGGGGTGTGTCCACGCCGGGGTTGCGGAGCCAGGGTCTCGACGGCGGACAGCAGGAGACGCCACCATCTCACCCACAAGCACAAGGACCTCAAAGACCTGTCCTATGCCCAGGTCAAGGCACGAGGAGGCATCCCGGACCGGGAGCGGAAGCTCCACGAGGACATCGCCGCGCTGACGGCCAAGGTGGAGAGCCTGCGCGCCGATCGTGACGGCTACCGGGCCGCGAGCGAAGTGTTCGCCTGCATGAACGTGCTCACGATCGAGAACACCAACCTGCGCAAGGAACTCGCCCAGGCTCGTTCCTCCACGGTCCGGCCTGGGCGACGATTCCGTACGCGTGCTGCGTTCGCTGCGCCGGCCGTCGCGGTCGGTGTATCTGATCGAGACCGGTCGGCGGTGGCGCACCGCATCGGCGATGGTGAGCAGGACCCCGGCGTCCGGGGTGGCGAACTCACCGGGCTGGTCCGTGAAGGCGAGAGATTCCAGGAGCGTGTCGAGTCGGCGGGCGACGTGATCGGGCAGCACTCGCCGGATCTTGGCCGATGCCGTCTCACTCGCCGTGTGCACCCTCGCGATCGCCGGCACCCGCACCGTCCCGCTGTTCGCCCCGGGCTCTGTCCGCCCGGCGGACAACCACAGCGTGATCACCGAGTTCCGCGTCGACGACGTAGACCGCGTTCACCAGAACCTGACCGGCTTCGTCACCGACTTCGTCAACGAGCCCACCACGATGCCCTGGGGCAACCGGTCGCTGCTGTTCCGCGACCCCGACGGCAACCTCGTCAACTTCTTCACCCCGTCTCCCCGGCGGTCATCGAGAAGTTCGAACGTTGACGCCCACAGCCGCTCACGCGGGAGTCCTGAGATCCCAGGACTCCCGGTGCAGAGGGCACCGGAACGCACCGCTGACCCCGAAGGACGCCTGCGGTTGTGTCTGCGGATCGACGCTGGTCGGCCGATCGCGCACGGCGCCGGCGCATCATGGTTCGCGAGCGTGCTGCGCGACGGCCGCGCTGGCCGCGATGATCGGTTGCGCCCAGTTCGCGCACCGGCCGGTTCAACGGCTGCGGTGCGGGCTGGCATGTCGGCGGGGATGCAGCATGTTCTGGGTCGTACGGGCTGTCGCCGTCATCGGCTTGTAAGAAGTGACGTAGAGCAGCGCTTCTAGAGTGCACCTATGATCCCAGTACGAACGGCGGCCGCGATGGCGACACTGGCCCTGCTGGCGGCCGGGTGCGGTGGCCAAGGGCAGAACGGGGCGGCGAGTGACACCGCGTCGGGCTCTGTGACCTCCACTGTTACCTCCGCGCCGACGGCGTCCCCGTCGACCCCCTCGACGCCCGCGCCGACAGCATCACAGGAAGCGTTGGTGCCTACCGCGCTGGAGTTCTCCGCGCGAACGCTGGGCGGTGACAGCTTCGAGGGCGCGAGCCTCGCTGGCCGGCCGGTGGCCTTCTGGTTCTGGGCGCCGTGGTGTCCCAAGTGCCTTTCTGAGGCGCCCGCGGTCAAGGCCGCGGCCGGCAAGTACGGTGATGTCGCGTTCATCGGGGTCGCGGGGTTGGACACCGAGGCGGCGATGAAGGAGTTCGTCGAACGCACCGGAACCGGCGACCTCGTGCACCTGGCGGACGACAAGGGTGCGGTCTGGACGAAGCTAGGTGTCAGTGAACAGTCCACGTTCGTGTTCATGAAACCGGACGGCTCCACGGAGAAGGCCTCGGGCCCGCTCAGCCAGGACAAGCTGGACGAGCACCTGCGTGAACTCCTCGGCCGGTAGCTCCTCCGTGTCCTCCTCTAGTTCGCGGGAGCGTGCATGAACGACCTGCCGCTGGCCCTGGCACTCACCGCCGGCACCGTGGCCGCGTTCAACCCGTGCGGCTTCGCCATGCTGCCCGCCTACCTCACCCTGCTGATCAACGATGAGGAGACCACGCACCGCGGGCCTGTCGTCCGGGCGCTGATGCTTTCGGCGGCCATGACCGCCGGATTCGTCACCGTCTTCGGCCTGTTCGGGCTCGTCGTGACCGCGCTGGCGGTGTCGGTGGGCGCATATCTGCCCTGGGCGTCCCTGTTCATCGGCGCGTTCCTGATCGGGCTGGGTGTCTGGCTGCTGTCCGGCCGTGAACTGGTGCTGCGCCTGCCGGGGCTGGCCACCGGCCGCCCCACCACCTCACCTCTGTCCCTGTACGGCTACGGGCTGTCGTATGCGGTGGCCTCCCTGTCCTGCACGGTCGGGCCGTTCCTCGCGGTCACCTCGGCCTCCCTCTCCGGCGGCGGGCTGCTCGGCGGCGTGGCCGCCTTCGCGACCTATGCGCTCGGCATGGGCCTGGTCATCGCCGTGCTGTCGCTGGCGGTGGCGTTCGCCCGCGCCGCCGTGGTCGCCAGGCTGCGACGCTTGCTGCCGTATGTGTCCAGAGCCAGCGGCGGGCTGCTCACCCTCGCCGGCCTGTACGTCGTCTACTACGGCTGGTACGAGCTGCGCGTCTTCGCCGGAGCCGACGCCGACGACCCGATCGTGAGCACCGCGACAGCCGTACAGGCCGCCATCGCCGACTGGCTGGCAGGACTTGGCGCCGGCTGGATCACCGCCGCGCTCGCCTTGCTCGTCATCGGGGCGCTCGCGCTACGCAAGGCACGACGGCGCGATCGAACCACTGGGTAATGCCGCGGGGCGGTTCAGGGACGTCCGGGTGTGGGGCGCCTGATGAGTGAGTTCCCGGTGCCTGGCACGGCCTTCATAACGCCCCTCAGTCCATCAACCAGCTGCCGAACCACCATGACAAAGCGCGGCAGGAACAGCGACATTGAACACCGTGGCACGTCACGGATTGGCCGAGGACGGGTTGCGGGCCGCAGGTGTTCGGCTGCTGACAATCTCGCGCGTTCGCGGAGCCGAACCGGGGAAGGTTGGCAGGCAGATTCCCGATCTGTTCGCGGAATACACCAGGCGAGGTCGCCGACGGCTGCCCGCTGGACTGCGGGCTGTGCCCGACCGTGATCGACCTGGCCCAGGCGCGGCCGATCCGCTCGGACCAACCTCAACACCAACGGCATCCACCTGGCCTCCGACCAGGCCTTCGTGGCCGCGCTGGGCGAGCGCAACCACGTGCCCGACCGGTCGGTCAACGTCTACCTGCAGTTCGACGGCTTCGACCCGGAGACCCATCTCGCCATCCAGGGCAGGGACCTGCGAGAGATCAAGCAAGAGCGCTGGACAACTGCGCGGCCCAAGGGCTGACCGTCACTCTGGTCGCCGCCGTCGAGCGCGACCTGAATGAGCACGAGCTCGGCGCCATCGTCCTCTTCGGCGTCGATCACCCGGCGGTGCGTTCCATCGCGTTCCAGCCCGTCACCCACATCCGACGTCATGTGCAGCTCGACCCGCCAACTCCGCCTCATCCATCTGCTGGCCGAGCAGCTGCCCGACTGGCTGCGCGCCTCGGACATCTTCCCGGTGCCGTGCTGTTTCCCGCCTGCCGCTCGATCACGTACCTGCTGATCGACGAGGACGGCGTGGTGCCGATCCCGCGGCTGGTCAACGTGGAGGACTGCGCTCTCACAGGGAAGGACGGACACCCGCCACGGCGATCACGACACTGTCAGGCAGGTGACACCGATCGCGGGGCTTCAGGAGGCGGCAGCCGGGACGGGGACTCCGCGAGCAGATGTATGACACCGGCTGGGTTCTTGATCCAGTGGGTTCTGGAATCGAGGTCTTCCAGGGGCTCGACCTCGTCACACGGGTGGATACCGATGTCGGCCAGTCTGCTCGCTGCCGCGTCCAGGTCATCGGTGTGGATCTGCAGCCACAGGTCGGGCTGGCTGTAGTTGTCGACACAGTCGAGCCAGAGCGTATTGGGACCGAAGCGCACCGAATGAGTTCTCGAGACGGTCGGAGCGTAGGAGACGTCGTCCTCTTTGACGTCGAAGCCCAGAGTGTCGCGGTAGAAGGCCACGGTGGCCTCGTACTGTGCCTTGGGGATCTTCATGGCGAGGTTAAGGCCGGCCCTGAAATCAGGCTCGCTCATTGTTGCGTGACTCCTTGGTTCGTGTCAGTGGCGTCCAGTGCATCTTCCAGCGCGGCCAGCCGGTCATCCCACCTGTTGGCGAGCCTGGCCAGCCACACCTGGGCCGTGCGAATGGCGGCTGGTTCCAACCGGTAGGGATGGCGGCGGCCAACCGGTTCGCCGGAGCTGATCAGGCCCGCTTCGGCGAGCTGGCCGAGGTGCTTGGCGACCGCCTGGCGGCTGACCGGCAACCGCCGCGCCAGATCAGTGACGGTTGCGGGCCCGGCGCGGGCGAGCTCCTCCAGCAGCGCCCGCCGCGTTGGATCGGTGAGCGCCGCGAACACCGCAACGGCCTGCCCTTCTGAATCAGGCGGCCGCATCGAGGTAGGTCTCCAGGTCGACGAGCTCCGCGTCCCATCCCTGGCTGTTGGCCTTGTGGGCAGACCGGGCCACTTCGTCGGCGGCCTGGCCGAACCCGCTCTCCACGAGGCGCAGCCGAGTGCCGTCCGGTACCGGCTCCAGGATGAAGTTCACAAGCGTCTGGGGCGCGTCATCCTCCGGCAGGCCCTCGATTCCCCACCTGAACGCGAAACGATGTGGTGGATCGACCACCGCGATGGTGGCGACGGATTCCTCGTCGAGGTCGTCCCAACGGAAGAACGCGCGCCCGCCGGGTCGCAGATCTATCTCCGCTACCGAGCCGAACCACCGCGAGAGCCCTTGCGCGGTGGTCAGCGCTGCCCACACCCGCTCGATGGGGTGCCGCAGCACCGCCACACGTTCGATCGCGTCCGAAACCATGCTCACTCTCCTTCGCAACCTGTAGGTTGCCCCATTAATAGCAACCTACAGGTTGCGATCGTGCCCCGCAAGCCCCGGCGCGGAGGGCGGACGTACCACGCACCGCAAATGCGGCCTCCCTCACCAGCTTGGACCGCCACCTGCACAACCGGACCGGCGGCATGATCGGGGCATCCCTCTGCGCCAAGCTCAAGGTTCGCCGTCACAGGGCAGCGACGCTACTGCGGGGCACGCCCTTCGGTGCTCAGCTCAAGTTCGTCTTCGGCTTCGACAAGAGCAACGGCGTCGCCATAGGGCTGGCGATCACCTTCAGCGTTCTGACGGCGATCATTGCGGCGATCGCCGGCAGCGTGAAGTCGGACGGACGCGGACCAACCACCGCCACGCCACCCCGTCCGTGATCACCTGGCTGTTCGGCTGGCGGATTCGAGCAGTTCGAAGCAGTATGCCTTACTTGCCTCACTGCTCGACGATGCACTGACCTGCAGAAAGCTCAGGAAGCGCTCGACCGTGACCGCGATCGTGTCCGGTGCCGGGCCGCCGGGGTCGACGGGAGGCTGGGGGATGGC